>RFHL01000818.1 GCA_003696875.1 Bacteroidota bacterium
AATCTGGCCAGCAGCCCCGCCGTCTGGCGGCGCATGTTTGCCGAGATCGAGAGCGACCACTTTGGCCTCAACTACGATCCCTCCCACCTCGTCTGGCAGCAGATGGACTATCTGCGCCCCCTATGGGAGTTTGCCAACAAGCTCTATCACGTCCACGCCAAGGACGTACGGGTGGACAAGCACCGCCTCGACGAGGTCGGCATCATGGTGCCGCCCCTGGAATACCACAGCCCCAAGCTCCCCGGCCTGGGCGAGGTCGACTGGGGGAAGTTCTTCTCCCTGCTCGGCGACAACGGCTATGACGGCCCTGTCTGTGTGGAGGTCGAGGATCGCGCCTTCGAGGACTCCCTCTCCGATCGGAAGGCCGCCTTGGTGCAGAGCCATACCTATCTGAGGCAGTTTTTGCCGAAGCGGTAAGATGGCACTCCCCCGCCATCTTATCCCCAATTCCGTATCTTTGCTTCATGAAGCGCTTCTTCAACACTACTGGCCTCTGCCGGCCGGAGGATCGATATCTACCCCCAGGCCTTCCGCGGAGGGATGGTGAATCCCCGCCGTGTTGGCGCCACAAACCCAACCCTCGTGGGGAGGCGAGGTGATCCCCATCGAAGTCAAACTCCACTCCAACAAGTACGTCCGGGAGGAAGGCCTGCGCTAGCTCAGCCACTATATGGACAAGCTCGACCAGCGCAAGGGGCATCTGGTGATCTTCGAAAAGTTGCCCTCCACGGAGCTGCCCTGGGAACAGCGTATCCGCCGGGAGGCGGAGCATGGGGATGGCCGCGAGATCCAGATCTGGTGGATGTGAGGGGTTTGGGGCCGGGAAGGGAATCCAACTAGACAAAGGTCCCTCTTTTTCCTACCTTCCCTTCCCCAATATTTGCCACAATGATCGCCAAGTCTCTCCCCCTTCTCCTTCTTACCACTTGGGTCCTCGCCTGTACTCCGCCCCCCGCGGCGGAAACCGCCGCTGCCCCCGAGGCCTACTGGCTCTACGTGGCCTCCGGCAACGGCGCCACCGGTGGTGGCATTGGCATCTACCGCTTCTGGCCGGCGAGCGGCGAAGTCGTAGCGGTGGATACCTCCGCGGAGGTGCCGGCTTCGTCTTACCTTGCGGTGGCCGATGATCGGCTCTACAGCCTGCATAGTGACAGCAGTGGGGCAGGCATCCTTGCCGCCCTGGCTGTCGATCCCGCAACGGGAGCGGTCAGCTTACTCGGTGAGGCCCTGACCGGTGGGCAAGGGCCCTGCTACGTATCGGTGGCAGGCAACACCGTTCTCGTCGCCAACTACAGCAGCGGCAATATCTCGGCCACCCGGCGCACGCCACAGGGCCTGGGCCCGCAGACGGGGCGCATTCAGCATGAGGGGCATAGTGTAAACCCCGACCGGCAGGAAGCGCCGCATCCGCACATGATCATTCCGGTGCCTGGCACCGATCTCGTACTTGTGCCGGATTTGGGCACCGACCAGGTTTTTGCCTATCAGCTGGATGAGATGGGGGCCCTGAGTCCGGCACCGGTGCCGCACATCGCCATCTCCCCTGGCGCGGGGCCGCGCCATATGGCCCTGCACCCCAGCCAGCCCCGGGCCTACATCCTCAATGAGCTCAATGCCACGGTGAGTAGCTTGGAGCTGGATCCGGCTCAGGGCCTCACCGCCGTTCTGAGCACGGCGTCGACGCTGCCGCCTGACTTCGATGAGTATAACAAGTCCTCAGACATCCACATCACGCCCGACGGGCGCTATCTCTATGCCGCTAACCGTGGCCCCAATAGTCTGGCGATTTTTGACCTGACGGCTTCGCCCGACAGCCTGAAGCTGGTCGACATCGTAGATTGCGGTGGAGAATGGCCTCGTGCCTTTGCCATCGATCCGACGGGCCAGTTTGTGCTGGTCGCCAATATGTATAGCAACCAGATCTCGGTTTTCCGGATTGATTCCGCTACGGGGCGTCTGAGCAAGGAACATGAAATTCCCTCGGTGAGCAGCCCGCAAGGGTTGCGCTTTGTGCCGGTGAAGGGGTAAGGCCTGTTCGATGTTACTAAGTCCTCGTTTTTAACTACTCTATTTCTATTCGACTACCGAAAGGGAAAGCATCTGATGTTAGCTTTTTACGAGTCGCCCGTGTGCGGCAACTTGCCGCCCGAAGCGGCTTCCCGCTCCGGTGAGGATCTGCACCATATAGGTGCCAGCGGGTAGGTCAGCCAGAGATAGGTTGAGCTGGTTGGCCCCGGCGAAGAGGCGCCACTCGTGTCGCTGCACCAGCTTCCCGTCGGGGCTGTAGAGTCGCAGCTCCGCTGGCTGTAGTCGGGGCCAGTCCAGGCTCAGGTGCACCTGGTCGGGGCTGGGGTTGGGGTACATCTCCAGCTTGGCCAGTTCGATCTGCTCGCTTCGGATTGAGGTGGCAGGCAAGGCGGGTAGGTCGGGCGTGCTGTCACAGCTGGTGTCAGCCACGTAGTTGAGCACCGTGCCATTGGCCTCCACATGCTGACTGTCGATCAGGTCGAGCTTTTGGTTGCTGAACTGGTAAAACTCGGCATGGTCGAGGGAGCCATTATTGGCCCCGAACCAGTCCTGCAGCAAGGTGGTGAAGACCTGCCGGTAGTCGTGCTGGAAGGAGGTGAAATTGTTGTTGTGGAGATTGGACAAATTCGGGTTGGTACCACTCAGGCCGGGCTTGACGCCCTTGCCAAAGAGGAACATGGGAGCCGATGTCCCATGATCGGTACCGAGGGTGCTGTTTTCGCCCACCTGACGCCCAAATTCGGAGAAGGTCGTGAGCAGCACGCGATCGGCCAGGCCCTGGGCCGTGAGGTCGTCGAGGAAGGCCTTGACGGCCTCGGAGAGGTGGTAGAGCAGCGAGCCGTGGGCGCCGTAGGAGGGCTTACCGGCCAGGGCCTGGCCGGCGTGGGTGTCAAAGCCGGTCATGCGCACCAGAAAGACCTTGGTGCGGGAGCCGCCACTGATCAGCCGCGCCACGGTGCGCAGCTGTGGCGCCAGCCCGTTGCGGAAGTTGTGCTGCGTGGGGGTGTGGTAGACAGTGGGATAGACCACGCTGGGGTCGTTGGTGCCGGCGTTGAAGAGGTCGGTGAGCCGCTGGGCGTAGAGGTTGGTGGAGCGCTCCATCTCAACCAGATAGGCAAGTTCCTGGCCATAGTCGGAGTTGGGAAAATCCTCGGGCAGCGCCCCGCCCACGCCTGCCAGCAGGCTGTTGAAGTCGGAGGGGTCGTTGCTCAGGGTGAGCCCCATCGGAATGCCCGTCTGCCGGTGAAAGCCCAGCGAAATGATGTGGCTGCCAAATTCCAGCCCGGGCGGGTCGGGCATGGCGGGATTGGGGTAGAGGTCCGGATAGCCCGGAAAGCGGTGGTCGAGGTAGCGCCCCCACCAGCCGGATTCCGGCCGGTCGGGCATGGTATCCCCGTCTTTACCGCTGAGCCAGATGTCCGTGCCCCGAAAGTGCGAGCCATTGTTGTGGGGGTAGGACACATCCTGTACGATGTGCATGTAGCCGCTGTCGTAGAGGGACTTCATGCCGAGCAGGTCGGGATGCAGGCCTACCTGATCGTCGAGGGGCAGGGTGCTGTCCAGCTGTATATATTGCCGGGGCCCGGTATCCTTGATCCCGATCAGGGGCCGCAGCCCCTTGTAGGTGTCGTACTGGTTGATGGGCACGAGGGTGTTGAGCCCGTCGTTGCCGCCGTGCAACTGGATGAGGACCAGGATGCGATCGTTGATGTCGTCGCAAGTGAAGCTGCTCGTCATCAGGGAGCGGCCCATCACCCGGACGGGGAGGCCGTTGAGCGCCACCGGGGCGAGGGCCATGGGCAAGATGCCCTTCAGAAAGTCTCTTCTACGCATGGAGGAGAAGTCAGAGGAGGGAAGTTCCCGCTACGCGGGATTTCGAGATGTTCAACAGCAGAGAAAGGAGTTGCGGGGTGTGTCCATTAGCAGGGATACGGGGCGGCGGGGAAGGGTTCATCTTGCTTAGCCCAGCTGGTATTCCACACTTTGGAACAGGGCCCGGAACAGCTTCTCGATCTGGGGCTTGACGTTGGTGTCGTCGCCGGTGGCGACGTAGTTGTCCCACTCAAACATCCAGTTGATGGGTGAGAGGTTGTCGAGCAGGATTTCCTGCAGGAAATAGTCCCGGCGCAGCGGGGGTAGGTCCTCCGGCAGGAGGTAGGCGATGAAGGTGTCCAGCAGATGGGTCGCAATGCGCGGCCCGGGATGGGGGCCGGGGTTGCCCAGCGGATCCGTCCCGGGAAAGTCAGGAACGTTGGCGGGATTGTTTACCCAGGCCATCACATCGGCCCGCAGATGGTCCGGACCGTAGAGCAGCTCGTCGGCAAAAGCATAGCGCGGCTGGATCGACTTGGCCCCGATCCAGAGGCGGTTGTACTCAGGTGCCTGATAGACAGGCTGGTAGCCAGCCACTTCCTCCGGTGCAAAGAGGTCAAAACAGGCCTCGTGCATGGGCTGCCACATGCCCCAGCGGTAAAAGGTCACATAGGCTGCGTAGAGGTCGGCGGCCGGGTCGGGGATGGATAGGTCCAGAAAGCGCATCATACCGGCCTGTAGCTCCAGGGGCGACTTGATCAGGGCGCCTACAATTTCGTTGCCGCTGTCAGTGTCGTCAGCATCGTAGAAGTGCCGGCTCTTGAGCAGCTTGCGGATCACGGGGTCCAGGTCATAGCCGTTGGTCATGATGTCGGCCGCCAGGGCGTCGATGATGTCGGTTTCTACCTCAGAATCGATCTGGTAGCGGACGAAAAAACGGTACATCCGCCGCACCAGGTGGCGCGCCGTTTCAGTCTGGTTGAAGATCATGTCCACAAACTGCTGCAGTTCCAGCAGCATGCCCGCCTCGGTGTTTTGGCCGGCGATGATGTGGTTCTGGAAGCGGTGGGAAAAGAGCTTGTCGGTGTCGTCATGCCGGCTGGGGTCCAGCCAAGCGCGGGGCATGCCGGTATCTGGGTCGTGGCGGGTGACATCGGCCCAGCTGGTGTTGAGGCGAAAGCCGGTCAGCAGCCGGGCCGCCTCGATCACATCCTGCTCGGTGAAGGTGGTGTAGTCCCCCGGGCCCGCTCCGGGCCCTTTGCCGACCGTGTGCAGCTCAAAAAACTCCCGCACAAAGTTTTCGTTGGGATTGCCGGCCACGCTGTCGCCGATATCGAGGAATTCGTTCATGCCATTGTCGAGGCAGACCTTAAAGGCCAGTTCCTTGAAGTCCCCAGCAGCATAGAGCATGAAGAGCCGCAGCAGATAGTAGTGGTTTTCGCTCCACTCGATGTCCCGGAAGCTGGTGGGAAAGCAGGTGTGGAGGAAGAATACCAGCTTGTGAAAGAGGGTGGGAGCCTGCCCCGGCTGCATCACCTGGTGCAGCCACCACGAGCCGATGATGTACTTGAGTTCATCATTGGGGCTGTTGGCGGTGGTGCGGCCGGCCAGCACCCAGGTTTGACCCGTCTGAGGGTCTTCAGGATGGGCCGGCGGCAGCGGAAAATTCATCAGCTGATCCACCGCCTGATCGGCGGTGAGGGCGGCAAAGGTATCGATCTCGGCCCGGGTCGGGCCAAAGGTGGCTCGCCGCAGCAAGTGGGCCGCCAGCCGGCGGCCGAGGGGGCCAGTATGGGGGAGGAGGGAGGCCATAAGAAGAGGTATCTAGAAGCGAGAATCGAGAGGCGAGACAGGTTTTAGGGTAATATCATCTGAGAAAAGGCGCTGCGGATGTTCTCCCTTCGAAAGGGAACGAGGCAGAAGCGTTCAGACCATAACCGCCCCTTTTGCCAGTCAGGCCAAAGGGAAAAGCAGGGGAAGAGTCCAAAAAAAAGATGAAGCAGTACCCGGGAAGACGGTCAAAGGGGGAAGCAAGCAAGGGAAGTATCGATGGGTACAAGCTGTGGCTACACGGCAAAAATCGCGCCTGTCTGCCCGGGCCGGAGTGGGGCAAAGGGGCCTGCGCCATCGGTCATGTTAGAATTTAGGGGATTTTGGCGAAAAAAACCTGTCTGGTGCCTTGCTCCCGGCGCTTCGGGCACAGACAGGCGCCCGCTATCCAAATGCTGGGCATCTTTTCCCATGTAATGTTTCGCCTTCATTTCACCCCTCGCCCCCAAACACCTCGGCGAAAATGCGCATGCTCTGGGGATAGCGAAAGCCCTGAATGTGCTCCTGATAATACAGAAAAAGGGTTCGAATGAGGTGCCGCTTGCTGGCATTGTCAAAGGTGATCTGCTGGCAGGAGGCCGGCTCGGGCAGCAGGCTGGGCTCGGCATAGAGGAAGCGACGCAGCAGCAGGGCGACGGGATCGCCCTCGCGGCCCGTCGGCCGCAGGATGCCCTGCCGGTAGTCAAAGGTCACCTTGGCACGATCATCACTCTGGTCTTGTGGGAAGAAGCCCAGAAAACGGGTGTGATGCACCAGGAAGTAGAGAAAGAGCTGGATGAGCCGCTTGGGCGCGGCGTCGAGCTTGAGGATGATGTCCCGCAGGAAGGCATACTGCGCCGGGTTGGGATGTTCCTCCTTGACCGTATCAAAAAAAATCTCCACCAGGGCCAGGCCCAGGGAGAGCTTGACCGGATGGGTCTGCACCTCCTGCAGGAGGTGCGCGAGCTGGCTTTCATTGAGCTGCTGCAGGTCGCGGTTGGGCCGCTCCATATACACGATGTCGATGATCGACAGCGGCTGAAAATAGCTGTGCCGCCGCCGGCCGCGGCTGCTGCGATAGCCCTTCACGATAAAAGAGCGGATGCCGTACTGCTCGGTGTAGAGGGTTGTGATCAGGTGGTTTTCCTGATGGCGCAGGGTGCGCAGCACGATGCCCTCGGTCTTGTGGATCAATGCGCGTAGTTGACGGGGGATACGATGCGAGCCGGGGCGAGCTCGACGGCTCGCTGCAGGACGTCGGCCTCTTCGTCGTAGAGCTTCATCAGTGGCGCTATGTCGGCCGCAGTCTCAATCCGGGGGCGTGTCTTGGCCAGGGGCGACAGCCCGTGGGCGGGGAAGAGCAGGACCTCTTCGATCCCAAAGGTCCGGCGTAGGGCCTTTAGGATGCCAAGGCCGGAGACCAGCTCCGGACCTTCTGGTCCCGCCAGCACCGGCCCGATCACCAGCAGTTGGATGGGAGGGAGGAGTTGCCGGATCAGCGCCTCGTTTATGGTATAGGTCCCCGCTTCATCCCGGGTCACCAACTGGCGCTGCTGCGCCATGAAGGCGTTGTTGTAGACCATCGCCTCGCTCAGCAGGGAGGAGAAGCGCCGGGTGACAAATCGGGTGTCCCGCTCAGTGCCCCCAAAGGGCGCATGCACCAACAGGGCCTTTTCCTCAAACTTAAAGTTATGGACAAAGTCCTTGATGAAAAACTGATCGCGGAGGTTGGTCTCGGAGACGAAGAGGAGCTTCACGGGGAGTGGGTCATATGAATCAGGCTTAAATATACACTTTATCCCTTCTTTCCCACATCTTCCCTATCTTGCAGGGTGGACATCGTCCCGAACGGATCACACACCTTCTCCACATGAACAAGCCCAAAGACTGGAAAAACCAGCTCACCGAGATCCTGGAGCGTCTCACGCTCCTGGACGAGAAATATGTAGGCCTGGGGCAGGACCTGCTCTCCTACCTCGACGGCCTCTACTACTCCAATGGGCTCACCTATTGGGAGTACATCCACCTCGACAGCCTGCTGGGCCTGCAGACGCCTCGTACTCCTTTTAAAGACGAGGTCATCTTCATCACCTATCACCAGATGACTGAGCTGATGTTCAAGCTCATCAAGCTGGAGATCGAATCTCTGACCGAAGAGCAGGGAGAGGCGAGCGAGTACCTTTTGCCCCAGAACTGGCGCAAGCGCGTCGGCCGGGCCACCAACTACTTCCGGCATCTTTGCCATTCCTTTGACATCATGATGACAGGCATGGACACGGAGGAGCTGCAGAAGTTTCGCATGGCCCTGCTGCCGGCGAGCGGCTTCCAGTCCGTGCAGTTCCGGCACATTGAGATTATGAGTACCGGCCTGGATCGCCTGTTGGGCGATTGGGCCACAGACGAGGGGACCGATATCGAAAGCCGCTACCCCCAACTCTACTGGAAGCGGGGCGGCATCGACCTCGACAGTGGGCAAAAAACGCTCACCTTGCGCGCCTTTGAGGCGCGCTATGACGAGTCGCTCATCCAGTTGCTGTATAAATATGAATCCCGGAACCTGGAGGCCCGCTACACCCAGGCACCGCCGGCGGTGCGCGAGGATCCCGAGATCCGGGAGGGGCTGCGCGCCTACGACCAGTACGCGAATGTCTACTGGAAGCTGAGCCATCTCTCGGCCGCCGCCCGCCATCTGGTGGCGGGACAGCAGGACATCGAGGCCACCGGCGGCACCAATTGGCGCACTTTCCTGCCGCCCAAGTTTCAGCGGATCATCTTCTTTCCAGACCTCTGGACCGAGGAGGAGCGCAACAACTGGGGACAGGCGGGCGTCATGCGTCACTTCCGCGAGGCCATCACCGCCAACTGGATGGGCAACAAGCCCGTGTCGGGCGAGGGCTGAGCAACACGAGCTTGGGAACCCGGCCTCCCCTAGTCCCCCTTCTTATCAAACGCCGTCCCAACACCGACGCCTACCCCAACGGAACCGACATTCACAAAGAAAAAGCGGCTGGAACCCGGGGCCTGCCGACGGTAGCCGACCAGGACAATAGGAACGGGAAAAAAGCCCTTTTCCCCATAGTCATTCCCGGTGAAATAGGTTGGGGCTACGCCCAGCCGGGCTTCGAAGTGATTCTTGCCGCGTCCGCTCCAGTAGTTTCCCATGATGTGCCCTCCCAGGCCAGCCCCGAAGTAGCCCCAGCCCGCGGAGAGCCCTGCCCCCAGGCCCCAGTGGTGCTTCATATCGGCGGAGTGCCGGTAGGCTTCGTAATTGTAGCTGGCCAGGTAATGCACCAGGCCAGCACCGACATGGAAGGAAGAACCCCGATTAAAGAAATAGGGTGTTTCGGGCGCTTGACCTCGCAAGGAAGCGACAGATAAGCCGAGTAGGAGAAGCAAAAGGCTTTTCATTTCGGTGTGATAGGTAGGTTAGAAGTGGTACCTGACAGACGGATGGGGATGCTCGAATTCCTCCATCAAAAAGCCCCCCAAGCCAAATTTTGGCTTGGGGGGCAAAGGGCCGTCCCGGAAGCGCTACCGCAGCAGGGTCACCGACCCATTGTAGCTGGCTTCGCCGATGCGTAGCAGGTAATAGTACACCCCGGCATGGGCCGGCTCACCGCTGGGGGTGGTGCCATCCCAGCCGTCGCCGGGATCGCCCACATGGCTGTGTACCATCCGCCCCCAGCGATCGTAGATTTCCAGGTTCAGGACTTCTTTGCCCCGGTATTCTACGAGGAAGCGGTCATTGACGCCGTCGGCATTGGGAGAGAAGACATTGGGCACAAACAGGTCGGGATCTAGGATGAAAATGGGTCCTAGCTGATACTGGCTGATACAGCCGCTCTCGTCCGTCACGGTCAGGGTCGCCGTGTATTCGCCGGCCTCCTGATAGATATGTATTGGATTGAGAGCCGAGGAGAAGCCTCCGTCGCCAAAGTCCCAGAAGTACTGTACCCCGCCAGTGGACTGATTGATAAAGGAAACCGCCGCATCGGGCAGGAGGGCAGTAAAGTCCTCGCCCAGGTCTACGATGAAGCGGGCCATACCTGGATCGGTCACCTGGATGCGCCGGCTGGCATCGGTAGCCGTACAGCCACCGGGGCCGACCACGGTGAGGCGCACGGGGTAGGTGCCGGGCTGCTGATAGGTATGCTCAGGATTGATCTCATTGGACAGAGGCGAGCCATCGCCAAAGTCCCAGACGTAGGCTGTTCCCGGCGTGGAGGTGCCAAAAAATCCGATCGAAAGGGGCGCACAACCTTCGTCGAGCGAGGTGAAGTAATTCACCGAAGGGCTCGGATTGACCGCCACGCGCACCTGCGCGGTATCGGCGCAGACGCCCTCACGCACCAGCACCGTAAAGACGGTGGTGGTGTCGGGTGCGGCCAGCGGGCTGGCCTGCTGCGGCTGTCCTACATAGCCCGCCGGGCTCCAACTGAAGCTGGCATTGCCCTGCCCGCCCACGGCATAGAGGTGCACCGAATCGCCTTCGCAGATGCGGCTGGTGTCGGCCCAGGCCGTGGCGACCACTGGCTCAAAGACCTCAACCAGGACGCTGTCACGGGTGGCACAGGAGCCGGCCCGGGTAGTGAGCACGTAGAGCTGCGTCTGCCGTGGACCCGCCAAGGGGTCGGGAATGGTGGGCAGGCTCAGGCCTCCGGCCGGAGCCCAGCTATAGAAGACGGGCACATCGGGCGGCAGGCTGCCGCCCAGGAGGGTGTGGCCGCCCGCCAGGGCGATGCTGTCGCCCCGGCACAGGAAGGTATCCGGCCCGGCGAGGGCTTGGGGGCTGGGCAGGACCCTCACCGTCACGGTATCGCCATTGCTCCCGCAGCCAAAGTTGCTGGTGGCGGTGAGGGTATAGGTGGTGGTCTGCGGCGGGCTGGCCAGGGGTTCGGCGGCGGTGGGATCACTCAGCCCAATGGCAGGTTCCCATTGGTAGCTGTACTCGGTGGCGAGCGGGTCGCCCCCTACGGTGCTGGTGAGCTGTACCGAGTCGGCAGCACAGACCTCATAGGGTGGTCCGGGATTTACGGTGGGGATGGTGTGCACCGTCACCGTGGCCGAGTCGGCCACGGAGGGGCAGCCATTGGACCAGACCACCAGAAAGTAGGTGGTCGTGAGGGGTGGGCCCGATACCGGAGCCTGGACCGAGGAGTCGCTCAGCCCCACGGAGGGGGTCCAGGCGTATTCGTAGGTGGGGCCGGCTTCGTTGGCGAAGCCGAGCAACTGGGTCTCCTCGCCGAGACAAATATCGAAATCGGGGCCGGCATCGGCCACGGGCCGCGGCTTCACGGTCACCACGACCGTGCTCAGGGGATTCAGAGTGGTGTTGGCACTGCTACACCCATTGGCGGAGGTGACCAGCACGGTGTAGATGGTGGTGGTGTCGGGCTGGGCCCAGGGATCGACCACGGTGGGATCACTAAGGCCGGCTGCCGGCAGCCACTGATAGGTATAGGGCGGCGGGGCTTCGTCGGGATTGATCACGTTGCACTGCAAGCGGGTGCCAGGCAGGCCTTCGCAGATCGACACATCCGGCCCCGCATCGGCGATGGGCAGCTTGCGGACGAAGACCGTGACATCGTCAAACTCACTGGTACAGCCATTTTTGTCGGTGATCTGGACGAAATAGGTGGTGGTATCGGTGGGATTCACCACCGGGCTCTGGTCGTTGTTGTTGCCATTGCTGAAGCCACACTGCCCGGGATTGGTACAGCCCCAGTCGAAATAGTAGGGGGCCTCGCCTCCGATGGGGGTGACATTCAGCTGGACCCCGCCGCCGCCTTCGCAGAAGAAGGTATCACTGCCCGCAAAGGCCATAAACTCGGTATTGACCTTGATATAGACTGTGTCGCTCGTCTGCTGGAAGGGCGGACAGGTCTCCTTGTCGATGCCGGTGACGATGCTACGGTAGAGACTGCCGCCGTTGGAGCAATCGGCCGTGAAGCAGATTTGCCCCAGGATGGAGTCGTTGCGGAAGATGACGTTGGCGGTGCTCAGGCCGAGATTCAGCCCGTCGATGTTCTGAAACTCGTAGGTATAGGTCATCCCGTTGTCGGGGGTCTGGTCGGCGATGTAAAACTCGTAGCACAGCCCATCACCGATCTCAATGAAGGCCGTGTCGCCACCGACTGCGCTCAGGCCGCTGAGATCGTGATCCACGATGGGGGGGATGGTCAGCGGGTCGCTGATCTTGACATAGATCGTATCCCGATCGGTTTTGATGTTGCCGCAAGCCCCATTGTCCTGGACTGCGACGATAAATTCGATAATTTCTCCTTCGTTCTCACAACCAGGCGTCCAACAGACCTGGCCCTGGAGCGGATTGATGCCGGTGACGGTAAAGGTGGCGGCATTGGTCCCGGAAAAAATCGGGCTGATGGGGGCAGCGGTGAGGGTGTCCCCCAGGTTGATGTCCGAAAAGGTGAGCGTATAGCAGAAGGGGACGGTGGCATCGGCAAAGATGGTATCTCCATCAAAGCTGAGCCCGCTCAGGTCGGGGGTGATCAGCGGCGGGTCATTGGGCGGGGCCGAGATAGCCACATAGACGGTGTCAAAAGCCTCGGCTTGCGCCGAGCAGGGGGCATCATCTTCGGCCCCGAAAATGAGCTGTACCACTTGATCGGCAAAGTCGCAGGAAGGGGTCCAGCAGACCTGCCCCTGCAGCGGATTGTTGCCGCTGGTGGTGAAAGTGGGGCCGCCCACGGTATTGAACAGCGGGGTGACAGCGAGGCCCGTCAGTTGGGTGCCGGCATCGGGATCCGTGGCGGTGAAGTCAAAGCAGAAATTGCTGAGCGCCTCTACGAAGACGGTATCGTTGCTGAAGGTATTACCGCTAAGGTCCGAGACAATGGCTGGGGGCTGGTTGGCGGGGACCGATACCGACACGTAGACCGTGTCAAAGGCTTGCCCGATGTTGGAGCAGACGCCCGGGTCGGCCACCCCAAAAATGATGGGCACCACCTGGTTTTCGTAGGCGCAGGAGGGCGTCCAGCAGATTTGTCCACCCAGGGGGTTGCTGCCATTGGTGGTGACAGTGGGGGGGGTGGGACCGCTAAAGACGGCTCCGGCGGTGAGGGCCGAAAGTACGTCACCGGCGTCAGGGTCGGTACCATTGAAGGAGAAGCAGAGGTTTTCCAGCGCCTCCACAAAGATGGTATCATTGCTAAAGACGTTGCCACTGAGGTTGGTGGTCAGGGCCGGTGGATTGTTGGGCGGTATCTGTACCGCCACGTAGAGGGTGGTCTGGGTGTTGCCAGGACTGTTACACAGGGTAACATCGGAAGCGCCAAAGGTCAACTCAACTACCTGTCCCTCCAGGTTACAGCCCGGGACCCAACACACCTCCCCACTGACGGGATTGGTCCCGGAAAAGGTGATGGCGGCGGGATTGTTGGGGCTGGAAAAGACCGGGCTGATGGGGAAGACATTGATCAGGTTGCCGGCATTGGGGTCAGATACGGTGAAGGGGAAACACAGCGAATCGGTGGCGTTTACAAAGATGGTATCGTTGCTCACGTCCAGCCCGCTCAGGTTGGGCTGGATGACCGGCGGCTGGTTAGGGGGGACCGACACGCTGATCCACACTGTGTCAAAGACATCCGAGAAGTTTTCGCAGTCTTCGTCGTCAAAGGCGCCGATGATGAGGGGCACAACTTGCCCGTCGTAGGCACAGGCGGGGGTCCAGCAGACCTGCCCCTGGATAGGGTTGGTACCGGAGGAGGTATAAGTGGCCGCCGGTGGCACAAAGTTGCCATTGCCAAAAGGCGCACTCACGGTGTAGGAAATCAGCCCTGAGGTCGGGACCGGGTCCTGCACGGTCACATCGTAGCAGAATGCCTCGCCCGCCTCGACAAAGATCGTATCGCCACTGGTGTTGAGGCCGCTCAGGTCGTGAGAGATGGTGGGCGGTTGCCCGGGGGGCAGACAGTTGATCACGTGGATCTGGAAATCGCGCCGGTTTTCGGAAAGCAGCACGCCGTCCCGGTATTCGAAGACCGAAATAGAGAAGACGAATATCCCCGTTTGGGTAGGCGTCACATTGATAAAGCCGGTCTGCGGGTCGATGGTGAAGTTGCCGCTGCCAAAGGGATCCAGGTAGGAATAGCCGGTCTGAAAGCCGACGTGGTTATAGGGGGGCGGGCCCATGGGG
>RFHL01000819.1 GCA_003696875.1 Bacteroidota bacterium
ATCCTGGTCGACGCCGAAGGCAAGGAGTTGGAAGGCAATGATGTCGAAGGCCTGCTCTGCGTGAAGTACCCCTGGCCCAGCATGATCCGCACCACCTATGGCGACCATCAGCGGGCCAAGGATACCTACTTTGCCATGTTTGACAACCTCTACTTTACCGGCGACGGGGCCCGGCGCGATGCCGATGGCATGTACCGCATCATCGGCCGGGTAGACGACGTCATCAATGTCTCCGGTCACCGGATGGGGACCGCCGAGGTAGAAAACGCCATCAACCAGCATCCCAATGTGGTCGAGTCGGCCGTGGTCGGCTTCCCCCACCCCATCAAAGGGCAAGGCATCTACGCCTATGTGATCTGTGTCGATGTCCCGGACGATGAGGAAAGTCTGCGCAAAGAGATTCTGGACGTGGTGACCACCGAGATTGGTCCCATCGCCAAGCCAGACAAGATCCAGATTGTGAGCGGCCTGCCTAAGACGCGCTCCGGCAAGATCATGCGTCGCATCCTGCGGAAGGTCGCCGATGGCACCTCAGACAGCCTGGGGGATACCTCCACCCTGCTCGACCCCAGTGTGGTCGATGAGATCAAGGCTGGCGCGCTCTAGCCTACCCTCCCTACCCCCGGTATCTGAGCCGCTGGTGTACGGTGCACGGTTCAGTGCTCAGATCCGGGGTTTTTCTTTTTTAACACGTCTTTTTTCAGAATTCTGCCTCAGGGATTTGGGAATCTAAATAATCATACGTATATAGATATCCAGATTATTTAACCATTCAATTTTCTTTGCTATTCTACTCTTCCTCGACTCCTAACCTTACTCCTTATGCGACAGACCTTTACAATCCGGATGGTACTCTTCGGGCTGATGCTGGTCCTCGGGCTAGGCCAGATAAAGGCACAGGGCTCGGCCGACTACACCGGCGGCCTGAAGGTGAAATTAAATGAAGACGGAAGTAAGTACTTCCGGCTTATCACCTGGCATCAGATGTGGGCCACCACCTCCCAAATGGGTGGAACCGACGCCCCGGATATGAGCCTGAATTTCACCCTGCGCCGGTCTCGCTTCCTGATGTTTTCGCAGATCAACAAGCGTTTTTTGATCCTGACCCACTTTGGGCTAAACAGCCTTACGCCGGCGACGATGGGGGCGCTGAGCGCCTCCAATGACCGGGACCCCAACCCTACCCCCGGCCGGGGCTATAATGGCTCTTTTTTCATGCACGATGCCTGGGTAGACTACACTGTGATCCCAGGCAAGCTCAACCTTGGCGGTGGTCTGCACTACTGGAATGGCGTGTCTCGCCTGACGAATCAGAGCACCCTGAACTTTATGACCCTGGACGCCCCGCTAACCAACTGGTTTAGCCTCGGAACCAGCGATCAATTTGCCCGGCATCTGGGCTTTTTTGCCAAGGGTAAACTGGGCCGCCTGGATTATCGTTTTGGGCTGAATGATGCCACCAACCGCTCCCTCTTCGCCGGCGCAGCCGATCCCGCTCGCAACTTTACCCTCTATGGCAATCCCAGCAAACCAGGCGGTGGGCTCATCACCCAGGGGTATGTGAATTACCAGTTCTGGGACCAGGAGAGCAACCTGCTCCCCTACTTTGTGGGCACCTACCTGGGTACCAAGAAGGTCTTCAACATCGGGGCTGGCTTCTTTAATCATCCCGAGGCCACTACTACCTACCGCAACGACACGGACAGCACGACAGCAGTAGTCGGGACCAACGCCGCCCGCAGCTTTGGGGTAGATGCTTTCCTGGATATGCCCATCGGCCAGGGCGGCAGCAATGGCGCCCTGACCGCCTATGCCGTGTACTACAACCACAACTGGGGAGAAAACTACAGCGGCGGCCTTCGCTTTGCCGGCACAGGTACGGCATTCTACGGCAAGCTGGGCTATCTCTTGCCCAAATTCTCCGAAAAGCTCCGGGTACAGCCCTATGTGGCCACGACCATTGCCTCCCTGGATGCCTGGAAGCAGAAAGGTCTCGACAATACCACTGCTACCGACATAAAGATCGGCGCCAACTTCTTCCTGGATGGTCATCACTCCAAGGTTACCCTGGAATACTATATGTCCAATGCCTACGCTCCCGGCGGCGGCATCGGAGTGACCACACAAGCCCCCCGCGACGATATGGCGGGCATGCTGCGTATGCAGCTGATGATCTATCTCTGATTCTGTTGGTACCAGGCCGGTAGGTACCGGCCTGGCCCTCCCCTGCCCTTGCTCCCATTCTTTTCCCCTCCTTTTTTTCAGGCAGCTGGCCTGTCTGGCTGGTAAAACTCAGCTTGTGGATATGTAAATATGTAAATATCTAGAGTTTTCCTATATTGATTCTCCAACCTGCCGACACCTCCATTTTCCCCTTCATCTAACTTCTATTCGCTATGAACAAGGACCTATCTGCGTACTGGAAGCGAAACCTGACCTACATGGTCATCCTGCTTTCTGTGTGGTTCATTGTCTCCTTTGGCTGCGGCATCCTCTTTGTGGACGCCCTGGACAGCATCAGCCTGGGAGGCTTCAAGCTGGGCTTCTGGTTTGCCCAACAAGGCTCTATGTATGTCTTCGTCATCCTGATCTTTGTCTATGTGTATCTGATGAACAAGCTGGACAAAGAGTTCGATGTAGACGAAAAGTAGCCTGCGCAAAACACCATTAACTACCTACTAACAAGACAATTATGGGCATCCAAGGATGGACTTTTCTCATCGTCGGGCTGAGCTTTGCGCTCTACATCGGCATCGCGATCTGGTCGCGGGCGGGCTCGACCAAGGAGTTTTACGTAGCGGGGGGCGGCGTCTCCTCCCTGGCCAACGGTATGGCCACGGCCGCTGACTGGATGTCAGCTGCCTCCTTTATCTCGATGGCCGGCCTGATCTCCTTCATGGGTCGGGACGGCGCTCAGTACCTGATGGGCTGGACAGGCGGCTATGTGATGCTCGCCTTATTGCTGGCTCCCTATCTTCGAAAATTTGGCAAATTTACGGTACCTGACTTCATCGGAGACCGGTACTACTCCCAGACGGCCCGCATCGTGGCCGTGGTGTGTGCGATTTTTGTATCCTTTACCTACGTAGCCGGGCAGATGCGCGGCGTGGGCGTGGTTTTTTCCCGCTTCCTGGGCCTCTCGATTGAAATGGGCGTTGTGGTAGGGATGATCATCGTACTGATCTATGCCGTGCTGGGGGGGATGAAAGGCATCACCTATACGCAGGTCGCGCAGTATTGCGTGCTGATATTTGCCTACCTGGTACCAGCCATCTTCATCTCGATCCTCGTCACGGGCAATCCCATCCCCCAAATCGGCTTTGGCGGCAGCACTACCGAGGCCTACGGCGGGCAGTACCTGCTGGACAAGCTTGATGGTCTACATGAACAGCTCGGATTTGCGGCCTACACGGCCGGGACCAAGTCCACGATTGACATCTTCTTCATCACCTTTGCCCTGATGGCCGGGACGGCCGGTCTGCCGCACGTGATTGTGCGTTTCTTCACCGTACCCGGTGTCCGCGATGCCCGCAAGTCGGTGGGCTATGCCCTGGTGTTTATCACCATCCTCTATACCACCGCCCCGGCGGTGGCGGCGTTTGCCCGAGTCAATATGATCGAAACCATCGCCGGAAAGCCCTATGCCGATGCGCCCGCCTGGGTGAGCAATTGGGAGAAAACGGGCCTCTTCAAGTTTGAGGACAAAAACGGCGATGGGGTCATGAACTACGTGGCCGACAAGGGCGCCAATGAGGTGACCATCGATCGTGACATCATGGTGCTGGCCAATCCCGAGATCGCCAACCTCCCCGATTGGGTGATTGGGCTCGTGGCAGCCGGTGGCCTTGCCGCCGCCCTGTCTACGGCGGCCGGTCTGCTGCTTGTCATTTCCACGGCCGTCTCCCACGACCTGCTCAAGCGGGCCATCATGCCTAACATCTCCGAGAAGCAGGAGCTGCTCTACGCCCGGATCGCCGCTACCGTCGCCGTGGTGATTGCCGGCTACTTCGGCATCAATCCACCCGGATTTGTGGCACAGGTGGTGGCTTTTGCCTTTGGCCTGGCCTGTTCCTCTTTCTTCCCAGCCATTTTTCTGGGCATCTTTGACAAGCGCACCAATATGCAGGGTGCCATCTCGGGTATGCTGGTGGGCATCGCCTTTACGGCCGCCTACATCATCTACTTCAAATTTGTAAATCCCGAGATGAACAATGCCGACCACTGGCTCTTTGGGGTATCGCCCGAAGGGATCGGTACCCTGGGGATGATCCTGAACTTTGCGGTCACCCTGATCGTCTCCCGCCTCACCCCGCCCCCGCCGGCGGATGTACAGCAGATGGTCGAGGACATCCGGGTACCCCGTGGCGCGGGGGCCGCACACGTCCACTAGGAGAGGCTGCCTCCCTGCTCCCCCGGTGGGGGGGAAAGGGCTTAGACGCCCTCCCCCCTCCGGTGAACATCGTGATGCGCCCACAGTCCCGACCCGGGACTGTGGGCCATCGATTTTCACCAGCCCGAAAAAGAAGAAGCCTCATTTCCCCATTTCCCCAATTCCCATTTCCTACTCCCCTCCCATGCACCTCAATCGTCCCCTCAGTCAAGTCTTCGTCATCCTGTATCTGGGTGGCACCTTTGCCCTGCGCTTTGTTTACGAATCGCAGCTCACCGGCCAATATTGGGTATCCCTGATCACGGGCGGGCTGTGCCTGCTGCTGCTCTGGGCCCTGATCAAGTCCGGCTTTTTGCGGCCGGGCTGGTTTTGGTTCGAGAAGGACTAGGGCCAAAGATTGGATTTGCCTCCGGGGAAGCCTATCTTCCTCCATCAAATCGCAGGCAGTCATGCATCAGAGTCCCAAAGGCAAGCGGCTCATTGGCTTATTTGCCTTGTTTTTTGTCCTACTAAACTTTCCCCTGATTCAGATTATGGATCAGGAGGGCATGATCTGGGGGATTCCATCGCTTTACTTTACCCTATTTCTCCTTTGGTTCCTGCTCATCGCCTTGTTGTACCTGATGATGGAGTGGCACTGATATGCGGCCTGAGGTCATATTGCTCACCGCCCTCGCCTACCTGGGGCTGCTCTTCGGGATTGCCTATCTCACCGAGCGGCACAAGCGATTGGGCAAATATCTGGTCCGCAACCCCTATGCCTACGCCCTTTCGCTGGGCGTCTTCTGTACTGCCTGGACCTTCTACGGCAGCGTCGGCCGGGCGGCCGAGACCGGCATCGGCTTTTTGCCCGTCTACCTGGGCCCCAGCCTGATGGCGCCGCTCTGGTACGTGGTGCTGCGCAAAATGATCGTCATTGCCCGCTCCCAGCGCATCACCTCCATCGCCGACTTCATCTCGGCCCGATACGGCAAAAGCCCCCTGCTGGGGGGCGTCGTCGCCTTGATTTCCATTCTGGGGATTATTCCCTATATCTCCCTGCAGCTCAAGGCTGTTTCCTTCAGCTATGAGATCCTGACCAAGCAGGACTCAGCCCTGCAAAGCTGGCTGAGCGGCGACAATTTTTACCAGGATACCGCCTTTTATACGGCCCTTATTCTGGCCGCCTTCACCATCCTGTTTGGCACCCGGCATCTCGAAGCCAGCGAGCGACACGAAGGCCTCATCGCGGCGGTCGCCTTTGAATCTATTGTCAAGTTGGTGGCCTTTCTGGCGGTAGGGCTCTTTGTGACCTTTTGGGTGTACGATGGGCCGGCGGCCCTCTTTGCCGAAGCGGCTGCTATTCCGGACATCGCCGCCAAGTTTCGGTTGAGTACGCCTGAGATGATAGACCCATGGGGGTGGACATGGATCATGCTGATCTCCCTGCTGGCCGTCTTTTTGCTACCCCGGCAGTTTCATGTCATGGTAGTAGAAAATACCCATCACCGCCATGTGAACAAAGCGGTCTGGCTTTTTCCCCTTTATTTATTCCTGATCAACCTTTTTGTCCTGCCCATTGCCCTGGGCGGTCTGATGAGCTTTGCCGGAGGGAACCTGGATGCGGACACCTTTGTCTTGACCTTCCCCCAGCGCTACGGGCAGGACCTGCTGGCCCTGCTGGTGTTTATTGGGGGGCTCTCAGCCTCTTCCAGTATGGTGATCGTGGCGACCATCTCGCTTAGCATCATGGCGAGCAATGACTTGCTGGTGCCCATTCTGCTCCGCACCGCTGCCTTCCGGCGGCGATTGGCCCCAGACCTTTCCCAGCGCCTCATTGGCATCCGGCGGCTCATCATCATTGTGATCCTGATGCTGGCCTATGTCTACTTCATCTCCATCGGGCGAGACCGCAGCCTGGTATCCATCGGCTTGATCTCCTTTACGGCCGTGGCCCAGTTTGCCCCGGCTCTGATCGGGGGCCTTTTCTGGCGCGGGGGCACCCGCGTCGGGGCCACGGTGGGCATGTTGGTCGGCTTTGCGATCTGGTGCTACACCCTCCCCCTGCCCTCTCTGGCCCAGTCGGGCTACCTCCCGCTCAGCCTCGTGACAGAGGGACCATGGGGGTTGGCCTGGCTTCGTCCCTTTGCCCTCTTTGGGTTGGAAGGCATGAGCGAGATTGCCCATGCGGCCTTCTGGAGTCTCTTTCTCAACACGGCTTGCTATGTAGGCATTTCCCTCTATCATCGCCCCTCTTTGCTGGAGCAGACCCAGGCACACCTGTTCGTCCATATCGACCGTTACGAAGCCGACGCCACCGAAACCCCCAGCTGGCAAGGCAAGGCCTTTCTGCATGATATCCGCATGCTCCTCGACCGCTTTCTGGGGCAGGAGCGCAGCGCCGAGCTGCTGGAAGCCTTTGCCCGCGTCCGGAAACTGGACCTGCAGCAAGCCCGCGAAGCGCCCCGGGAGCTGGTCACCTATGCCGAAAAGCTACTCGCTGGCGCGGTGGGAAGTGCCTCAGCCCGGCTCCTGATCGCCTCGGCGGTCAAAGAAGAGCCCGTGGGGCTGACGGAAGTCATGGAAGTCCTGGACGAAACCCGGGAACTGATTCACTACAGTCAGGAGCTTGAAGCAAAGTCCAGGGAGTTGGAACTGACTGGACAGCAACTGCGCCAGGCCAACGAGCGCCTGCAGCATATGAGCCGCATCAAAGATGATTTCATCGCCACGGTCACCCACGAGCTGCGAACCCCGATCACCTCGATCCGGGCGATCGCGGGGATCCTGCACGACAATCAGGACCTGCCTGAAGACAAGCGGCAAGAATTTCTCTCTGTCGTGGTCCGGGAAAGCGCCCGGATTTCCCGCCTGATCAATCAGGTGCTGGACCTGGAAAAAATGGAGTCGGGGGTGGTGATGCTGGAGAAAAAGCCGGTCGATCTGATTGCCGTGATTCAGGAGGTCGCCCAGACCCTGGCCCAGGTGTGCAAGGAGCGTCGCGCCCAGTTGCAGCTGGACCTTCCCGAGAAGGTCTCGCCCTTCATGGGGGATCGGGATCGCTTGCAGCAGGTCGTTCTCAACCTCCTTTCTAATGCGGTGAAATTTTGTGATGATGAGGCCGGGAGGGTACAAGTACATCTGGTGGAAGCAGAAGGCCAACTGGTCCTGAGCGTAACCGATAACGGCCCCGGCCTTTCGGCCGAGGAGCAGCTCTTTGTCTTTGACAAGTTTACCCAGTTTAATGACCACCGCCGGGGGCGCCCTCAGGGGACCGGCCTGGGCCTGAGCATATCCTGGCGCATTGTGCACCTGCACCACGGCCGGCTGGAAGTGGAAAGCCCGCCGGGCGCAGGGGCCACCTTTACGATTCGCTTGCCCCTGCGCGAAGGGGCCGTCCCCCCCATGCAACCGCCCCAAAGGCAGGTAGGCCAGGCTCCCGGGCCATGATTTTTCGGGATTTATTTGGGTAAATCCTCCCTATCTGCGAAATTTCTCTTACGCCAAACCCAGCTCACCTATCTTATTTCCTTTCGTCTCTAGGACTGCTACACATGGATACTGCCACCCCCTTGGTCCTGATCGTCGATGACGAGCCCCATATTGTCATGGCGATCGACTTCCTGATGCAGCAGGCAGGCTATCACACCCTTCAGGCCCATGATGGCCAAGCAGCCCTTCACATGGCTCAGCAGCAGCCTCCGGACCTCATCATCCTCGATGTCATGATGCCCCACATGGATGGCTTTGAGGTGGCCCAGCAGCTCCGGCGGGATCCCATATTCCAGGATACCAAGATCCTTTTCCTGACGGCACGCAGCGCCGACCAGGACAAAATCCAGGGCTATGGCTCCGGAGGTGACCTCTACCTGACCAAGCCCTTTGACAACCAGGAGCTGGTCGATATGGTCTCTGAGATGTTGCAGTATGGTTGAAGCCCCGATCTGGGCTTGAATTCATATGGTGAATATACTATATTGGGAACAGGAACAATCCTCCTACTCGCCAGGGGCGGTTGCTGACCGCCCGCCTATGTTTCTTTTTTGATCACCTCTCCAGCATTGTTTCGGTATGGACAAATCCTTGAGCGCCGACTGGTTTATGGAAGGAACCCTTGACTTTGAGTACAAAAAGTATGTGCTCCTCGCCTGGCTCCAACACGTAAGCCGAGAGTTTGCCGAGGTACGATTGTACCCTTCCTTTTCAGATCTCATTTTTCACTACAACAACCTCTCGTCCTTTCGGGAAGAAAAACGTCGCCTGGCAGAGCAGTTTCCCCGCCGGCTGAGCGAAGAAGAGTTTCGCCAGATGCGCCTGGTGCAAGAGCCTCAGGTGGACGATTCGCTTGACTTACAGGAAATTGAGGCCATCATTGACTATGCGATGCCCGAGATCCGTCAGCATCTGCGCGAGGGAAAAGACATCTACGAATACATCGACGATCAGGTACAAATAGAGCCCGTGGGCCTGATGCCCCTCTATCGCAAGGAAGGCTATCTCTTCCTCCGGGTAAATCCCCGGCGGCACCTGAAGATCTACGAGTACCAGATCGTTTTCTTCGAAAACACCGAGGCCAATTACCACGGGATCTCCCTCAGCTACCTCGATACCCGGAGCCTCTCCATCGCCGACACGCCCGAAGCCATCAAGCGGCACCTCGTTCGGGAGCGTCCCAACCTCCCCAACCCGGCCACCTATCTCCTGTACGCCCCGCAGCCCTTCCCGGAAGAGGCTGCCCTGCTCCCGGTAGCCAAGCGTAAGATGCTGAGCTATCTGAAGGCTTCTTAACCTGGCTTGGTCATCACCAGCGAGTAGATCATCGGCAACTTATCGCCAAATTTGGCGATTTGGTAGCGATTTTCCCCTACGGCCTCACCTCCAGTAAAAACATCGTAGGGACTGAAATCGTATTCCTGCATGTCCTGCAGGATCAGCCCCTGCTGGAGCAGGGCCTGCACCACCTCGGCCAGGCCGTGGTTCCAACTCACGGAGGCCAGGGTTTCGCCTGCGTCCGGCCGGGCATAAGAGCCCTGGCTTTCCTCCACAATGGGATCGCTGGTAAAATAGCGGTAGACAATCTGCTGAAAATCATCGTCAAACATCCACACCACCGGGTGAAACTCGACGAAGACAAAGCGCCCTCCCGGGCGCAGATGGGTGGCGACCACCTGGGCCCAGCGGTCCAGGTCTGGCAGCCAGCCGATGGTCCCGTACGAGGTGAAAACCAGGTCAAATTCGGCTGGCAGCACCAGTTCGTAAAGATCGCTGCACACAAACTGGGCCGATAGGCCCAGTTGATCGTTTAGTCGACGGGCCTCCCGAATGGCCACATCCGAGAGGTCGACCCCGGTGACCTGCGCGCCCATGCGGGCGAGCGAGAGGCTATCCTGCCCAAAATGGCACTGCAAGTGCAGGAGGTCAAGACCCTGCACCTCCCCCAGGAGGTTCAATTCTATCTCCCGCAGGGAAGTTTTCCCGGACAGGAACCCGGCCATATCATAAAAGTCGGAATCGAGGTGCAGGGCCGTCCGGCGGTTCCAGGCCGCCCGGTTGATGGCGCGATAGTCCATAACAGAAATTATTGTAGCTTGGCAACAGATGGAGATACGGAATCTTTCCTCCCGGCGTTGGAATATAGCCATTTATCCCCGTCTTGAACCAGCGATGAGTCCATTGCAGCCAATGAGGCAAGGAATGCAGGCAGAGGCGTTTTTTTTGGCATATTTGCACCAGCAAACCCCACCACTCCAGCTATCCCGCTCTTTTAATAGTAGGCCACTTTCCTGGCGTCTCCTCATCAATGGAGTAAGCGCCCAAGCCTCCCCCATGACCGCCTCAGACGGGTCTGGGAATTCTTTTCGGTCTGTGTAACTTTCGCTGCGCTATATACATCTGCCAACAATCATGGGAAAAAACACCCTCACCCGCATCTGGGAACTCATTGGTCTCCGCTACAAGTCGCATCCCTGGCATGGGGTCCAAATCGGCCCCCAAGCTCCGGAAGAAGTAACCTCCTTCATTGAGGTGGTACCTTCTGATACGGTCAAGTATGAGGTGGATAAGGCCACCGGCTACCTCAAGGTAGACCGCCCACAGAAGTTTTCCAATATTGTACCGGCCCTCTACGGCTTTGTTCCCCAGACCTATTGCATGGATGAAGTCGCCGAGTATTGCATAGAGAAAAGTGGGAAAGCAAACATTGTCGGAGACGGAGACCCACTCGACATCTGCGTATTGACCGAGCGGGACATCACGCACGGTGACATTCTGGTGCCGGCGGTGCCCATCGGTGGCTTTCGCATGATCGACGGCGGCGAAGCCGACGACAAAATCATCGCCATCCTAAAAGGCGACGAAGTCTACGAAAACTGGCATGACATCACCGATGTGCCCACCGCTATCGTCGAGCGCCTGAAGCATTACTTCCTCACTTACAAGGAAATGCCGGGTTCAGAGGTCAAGCGCTGCGAAATCACCCACACCTATGGGCGTGAAGAGGCCCTCGAGGTGATCCGCCGCAGCATGAACGACTACCGCACCAAGTTTGGCAAGCTGGAAAACAAGTTGTCCCTGGCTACGCTGCAGATGATCAACTTTGGCCAGAGCTGGCAGGAGGCCTTTGGCGAAATGGCCGCCATGGGAGAGGAAGACGCCTAAGCCCTTAGCTCGTATGGTCAGCGATGATGACCCATCGCCCTTTGATCTTTTGCCAGACCAGACTGAAGTAGCCGCCGGGAGAATCGGCCTCCCGGGTCAGGGTCCAGCGCCCGATGACCAGGGCGTGCCCCCGGCCCAGCTGCTGCATCCGCAGCAGCTCAAAGTGCAGACTCCCCATCGCCGCCCGGTCCGGATAGCCGCGCTGATAGTTGGCAAGGGTGGCGGCCCACCCGTAGGTGACGCCCCGGCTGCCGGTGAAGGTGAGCGAATCGCTCTCCCAATAGCCCTCCATAAAGGCCTCGAGGTCGCCCCGGTTCCAGGCGGCTTCCTGCGCGGCCATCGCCGCGCGGATAGCCGTCTCATCGGCGGGCCGCAGGGCCCGCTGGGCGGGCAATAGACTCAGCCAGCCGATCAGCAGCAAGCCTATCCCAAGGAATCGTTTACCGACCATCGCTGTTTCCTTATTCCATCAGACCGATGAGCTCCCCAAAGGTGCCGTCCGGATCCTGGACCAGCACAAAAAACCGGTTCTCTCCCAGCCTCATCTCCGGAGCCCATAATCTACGGAATCCCCTACTTTCACGCATCCTTTTCCTACTGAAACAGTCATTCTTTTTGGGAAATTCGGAGCCTCGTAGGAAATAGCCCGAATTAGAGGCAGCATCTATACCCGAATCTTCGTACCTTTATGAAAACAAGGTGACTACTCACGTTTCCGCTCGTCTCCACTATAGGTCCCCTTCCCCTATCCTGCGGCCATTTCTTCCGGCATTTTTCTTCATTTTTTCCTACCTGTCATCTTTCGCTCATGCATCTCGAACTCAATCTCTCTGGCCGGGAGCTTTCTGACGACATGCTGAAGGACCTGCAACAGTTTTTGCGGGACCATACGTACGAAGGCCTCTACGAGATCTCTATTCGGACTGTCCAGCAGGAACCAGCCTCTCGCCGGCCTCGTATCATCGCTCGTCCCCGTCAGGAACCCAGCGCTTCGCGCTCTGCCAATGCCCCAGCGGGCTCCAGCCCGGCTCATCACAAGCATATCCGCATCCGCCCCCGGCAGTAAGGTTCGGCCTGGATGTGCCCATAGGTATCCCTCATCTGAATCTGAGCGGGAGGGTCCCTTTTTTACAATTCGGAACAAGCCTGAAT
>RFHL01000820.1 GCA_003696875.1 Bacteroidota bacterium
AAAAGCCTCACTTGGCCCGCCAAGCTCGGTTTTTCTTCCTTGTCTGCGCACAAGGTCTCGGCGCAAAATCAGGAAGTTATTTTTCTCGCGTTACTAAGGTGAATAATCGACTGAATCGCATCCGTTTGGGAATGGGCCGGGTAGGCCAGGCGGCTTTCTGATCACGGCCGGTCGTAGACCGGCGAGCGCCAGGCTTCTTCTGGCTGGTATTTGCTCTCGGCGGCCCATCGCAGGCCGCGGGTGAGCATGGTCCAGGAGCCCGGCACCCGCAGGTGGTCCAGCAGGTGCCCCAGCGAAGTGTAGAAAATCCGGCCTTGGCCGTAGGTTTTTTTCCAGACCACCGGCATCACCGCCCCATCAATCCAGGCGTTGTGATCGCCATTAAAGGTGGTCGTCGCCAGCACCTTTACATTGGGGTCCACATGCATATAGTACTGCTCCGAGTGCATGGCAAAGTCCTCGACGCCTTGGGTTACCGGATCTTCGCGGTCTACGATGTGGACTTCGTAGTCCACAAAGCCACCGGGATGCGCGACCCATTGGCCCCCCACCATAAACTGATACTCAGTCTCCTGCCGGAAGGCATCGCCCATGCCGCCGTGCCAGCCGGCAAAGCCACAGCCATTGCGTACGGCCTGGAGTAGGCCCTTCAGATGGGGCTTGGCAATCTGGCCCATGGTCCAGATCTGTACCACGAGATCCATGCTGTCCATCAGCATGGAGTCGGCATAGACCCCCAGGCTGTCGGAAACGACGACCGTTGCCCCTTCGGATTCCATCCAGGGCACCACGTAGTCGCGGCATTTGACGGGCTCGTGGCCTTTCCAGCCCCCGTACACAAAGAGGACGTTTTTGCCGGCCAAGCTAGGCTCAGTTTGTGCCTGTCCCCAGGTAGGGAGACAGAGCAGCAGCAAAAAGGGGAGGTAGCGTAGCATAATTCGTGTTTGAGCGGATAAATAGAGAATGAGACGATGGTCGTTTTGCGTACAAGGGAAAAGAGACCTCAGTGACAAGGCCTTACCAGAGGGACGAAGGTCGGAACAGGCTACCTTGTTTCTTCCCAAAAATTCTGGTTACTTGCTAAAAAAGCTGTCTATCGGATGGGTTCAGAACGTCACTATACCATCATCGATGTCGAAACGACCGGCGGCGACCCCCGCCGGGATCGTCTGACCGAGATTGCGATCTATCGCTACGACGGGACCGAAGTCATCGATAGCTTCACCTCTTTGGTTAATCCCGGCCAACCCATCCCTGAATTCATCACCCGGATCACGGGCATCGATAACGATATGGTACGGGATGCTCCGCCTTTTTATGAAATCGCCCGTCGGGTGGTGGAGATCACCGAGGGCGCGGTCTTCGTGGCACACAATGTACGATTCGATTACAGTTTCATCCAAAAAGAATACCGGCAGCTGGGTTACACCTTCAGCCGCAAGCAGCTGTGCACCATGAAGCTCAGCCGCAAGCTGCTGCCGGGCCTGCCTTCCTACAGCCTGAAAAACCTCTGTCTCCATCTTGGTATCCCCAACGAGGCGCGGCACCGCGCCTGGGGCGATGCGACCGCCACGGTCAAGCTCTTTGAGCAGCTGCTACACCAGTCTGAGAGCAAGTACGCCCAGCGAGATATGCTGCGGGTCGAGATGGCGGGCATTCGCCTTCCTCCCCACCTGCCTACCGAGCGGCTGGAGGATCTGCCCGATCAGGCCGGGGTCTATTATTTTCACAATGGGAATGGCGATGTGCTCTATGTCGGCAAAAGCAAAAACATCCGGCAGCGGGTGCTGTCGCACTTCTCGGGCGCCCATAAGGCCGCCCGCACCATGAAGATGATCGACCAGATCCACGATGTGAGCCACGAGTTTACAGGCAGTGAGCTGATCGCGCTCTTGCGGGAGAATGAAGAAATCAAGCGTCTACAGCCCCCCTATAACCGGGCGCAGCGGCGGCGGCATTTTAAGTTTGGGGTGTACCTGCAGGAAAATGATACCGGCTACCTCACCTTTGTCATAGATACCTACGACGAAACCCAGCAGCCCCTCGCCGGCTACCCCGGCCGGGCGCAGGCCGAGTCGGCGCTCACGCGCCGTGGCCGGGAGTACCAGCTCTGCCCCAAGCTCTACGGCGTAGAGCGGGGGTCGGGCCGCTGTTTCCACCGGCAACTCCACATCTGCCAGGGAGCCTGCACCGGCGAAGAAGGCCCCGAGACCTACAACCCCCGCGTCCGGCAAGCTGCGGCCGCGCTTACCTACGGCCGGTCCGACCTGGACCGCTTCCTGATCGTAGGCCGGGGACGCCATCCCGAGGAGCGCTCTGTCGTCTGGGTGGAAGATGGCCACTATCGTGGCTATGCTTACCTCGATGCCGACCTGGTCGATGCCCGCCCCGGCGAGCTCCCCGACCTCATTCCCGCCAAGCCCGAAGCCCCTGATGTACAGCGGATTTTGCGGGGCTATTTGCACAAAAACCCCAAAGAAATCTGGCGTATATGAGGCCCCCAATGAAGCGTAGCTTTTCTTTTCCGATCCGCTATTCCGAGGTTGATCGGGAGGGCCGGCTGAGCCCGGTGGCCCTGCTCCAGATGATGCAATCCGCTGCTGACGGCAATGCCAGCAGCCTCTCGGCCGGTGTGGCCGATCTGCATGCCGAGGGGCTGACCTGGGCCATGATCCGGATGGAGATGCACTTGGAGCCCCTGCCCGGGTTGGGGCGTACCCTCACGGTGGATACCTGGCCCTCGGGCTCCGCCCGCAGCTTTGTGTACCGGGATTACCGCCTCTACGACGAGCAGGGCCACCTGCTGGGACAGGCCACCAGCACCTGGCTGGTGCTGTCGCTGGAGACCCGGCGGATGGTCTCCATTCCGGGGTACATGGAGGCCTTGCTTCCCCCACCGCCAGGCAGCGTTCCGCTGCCCCGCAGCGAAGGCCGATTGCCCCAGCCCGCGGGGCCTGACCGTCGCCAGTTTGACCATCAGGTGCGCTGGTTTGACCTGGATGCCAACGGCCATGCCGGCAATGCCCAGTATCTGCGGTGGTGCCTGGAGGCACTACCACCGGAGGTGCTGCGGCGCCCCCTCGCCCAGGCGACCTTTACCATCCGGGCCGAGGCCCATCTGGATGATGTCCTCACCGTCACGGCTAGCCCATTACCGGATCGGAGCTGGACCCACAGCATCCAGCGTGGGGAGGGCCTGCTGGCCCAGGCCCTTACCCAATGGGGATGAGGAAATGCGCAAGCCCAACCCCCAGGCCCGCAGCATGAGCGGGGTACCGGGAATACGGAACCTCGAACGGCACCTCATACCTTCACCTGCTGCCAACGTCCCTGCCGGAAAACGGCAATGCAGATCATGGCAAAGAGCAACTCCGCGATGACCATCGCCCAGTAGACTCCGGGGGCGCCCCAATCCATGCTCTGAGAGAGGACGTAGGCGAGCGGAATCTGCACCCCCCAGAAAGCGATCAGATTTAGCAGGGTAGGCGTACGCGTATCGCCAGCGCCGTTCAAGGCCTGGCTGAGGACCATACCGTAGGCAAAGGCCACATAGCCCAGGCAAATGGTGCGCAGGCAGGCCGCTCCGGAAGCCACTACGGCCGGTGTATCGTCAAAGGCGGCAATCAGCTCGGGGGCGAAGAGAATGCAGAGGGCCGAGATGGAAACCAGGAATAGCATGGCATAAAAAGCCGTGCGCCAGGCCGCTTGCGCGGCCCGCTGGGGATCACCCGCTCCCAGGTTCTGGCCCACCAGAGTGGCGGCAGCATTGGCCATACCCCAGGCGGGCAGGATGGCAAAGACGATGATCCGGATGCCGATGGTGTAGCCGGCGATGACGGCGCTGCCTTCGGTGGCGACCAGCCGCATCAGGAAGACCCAGGAGGCCGAGGCGACCAGAAACTGGGCTGCCCCGCCCGCCCCGACACGGCCCAGCCGCCGCAGGATGTCCGCCCGCCACCGCAGGTGGCGGGCGCTCAGCTTGATGGCGCTTTTGCCCCGTAGCAGTACATAGAGCTGGAAGGCTACCCCGGCCCCCCGGCCCAGGCTCGTGGCTACCGCCGCCCCAGGGAGGCCCAGTTCGGGGAAGGGTCCCAAACCGAAAATGAAGCAGGGGTCCAGAACGATGTTGAGGCCGTTGGCAATCCAGAGCGCCCGCATGGCCAGGCTGGCATTGCCGCCCCCGCGAAAGACCGCGTTGAGCAGGAAGAGAAAGACGATGACGACATTGGTCCCGAACATGATCCGGGTAAAGGCGGCTCCCTCGGTCACAATGCTGGCCTCGGCCCCCATCAGGCGGAGGATGTCAGGCGCAAAGCATAGGCCGGGGATGCCCAGCACGACGGCCAGCCCCAGGCCCATCCAGATGGCCTGCACGGCCACCTCGCCGGCGGCTTCAGGCTTTTTCTCGCCGATGCGGCGAGAGATCATGGCGGTTACCGCCGTGGCCAGCCCTACGGCGAGGGCATAGATGAGCGTCAGGACCGACTCGGTCAGGCCGACGGTCGCTACCGCCTCGTCGCCCAGTTGGGCGACGAAGAAAATGTCTACCACGGCAAAAAGGCTCTCCATGGCCATTTCCAGAATCATCGGAATGGCGAGGAGGATAATCGCACGGGGGAGAGAAATACGGGTCAGGTCTTCTTCGGTCCCTTTGACGGCAGACCAGATCAGGCGGCGGAGGGCCGCAAAGGAAAAAGTTTTCAAAACAACCTGCGTGATGCCTTGTCACAAGGCGCGAAACAAACCAGTGTCGCTGACCCTAGGGGGCCAGACCATACATGAAGGGCTTTGGGGAGAAAGCAGGCGCAAATCAGGAAGAGGGGGAAAGGGCCTTTAGGCCCGCGCGGCATTTGCCTTCATAGGTCTGGGGTTACGATCCGCGAAGAGCAGGTCAGGGGTGAAAAAAGAATGCGTTACGGTGTACGGCCGTAGCGGGAAAAAGATATGGTCCGCAACACCTGAGCCAGGTTGCCCTATTCCTCCCCGTCCTCGTAGCGGCCGTCCATCTTGTCGATGTTGATACGATAGATCACCTTGGGATTTTGGGGATTGGCCCGGGCCATGTCGGCAATGAAGTCCACCTGCTGCTTGCCCTCATCATTGATGATATGTTGCAGGCGGGTGATGAGCAATTGAATGCCTTTCATCGCTTCTACATCCTTCAGCTCTTCGAAGGTGCCTTCGATGATGACCGATTTCCAATGGCTCAGATCCTGAATGTCTGAAATCGCCAGGCACACCCGCGGGTTCTGGCGCAGAGCGTCGATTTTACGGCCTTCGGCCGTGTAGCTGATGATGCTATGAGACTCTGGATCATAGAGACAGGTAACCGGTACCACATAGGGCCGGTTTTCGGCGTCGGTAACCGCAAGGTGCCCGATATATTTATTTTCGAGGAAGGCCTCCATCTGGGCCGGGGTGAGCGTTTCGATCATGGGTCGGAATTTTCCCCTAGTATAGAGCATAGCGAGGAAAAATAAAAAAAGTCATATATCCGGGAGGGTTGGCACAAGGCCGGGCTTTTGATAACTTGAGCCTGATCTGGGGACGAGCCCCGGGCCAGAGAACCAAGACGATACGTGCCGCCACCTCCTTACATCCTGGGGATTTCTGCCTACTATCACGATGCTGCCGCCGCGCTGGTGCACGAAGGTCGAATCATCGCGGCGGCGCAGGAAGAGCGTTTTTCCCGCCGCAAACACGATTCCTCTTTTCCTGCTCAGGCCATTCAGTATTGCCTGGGCGAGGCCGGGATAGGGGTCGACGAAATCGGCCTGGTGGCCTTCTATGACAAGCCCTGGCTGAAGTTTGAGCGGCTGCTCGAAAGCCATCTGGCCTATGCCCCGCTGGGGCTGGTGGGCTTTGTGCGCGCCATGCCGGTTTGGGTCAAGGAGAAATTCCGCCTGCGGCGGCGACTGCGCGAGGGCCTGCAGGCCCTCGGTCCTTTTCAGACGGCCCGCGCGCCGCTGCTGTTTCCTCCGCATCACCTCTCCCACGCAGCCAGTGCCTTTTATCCTTCGCCCTTTGCCGAGGCGGCGATCCTGACCATCGATGGGGTGGGCGAATGGGCTACCGCCACCCTGGGGCAGGGGCAGGGTGCCGGCATTAAGGTGTTACGTGAACTCTCCTTTCCCCACTCACTGGGCCTGCTCTACAGCGCGATGACCTGGTTTCTGGGCTTCGAGGTTTTGGGGGGCGAATACAAGGTCATGGGCCTCGCCGCCTATGGCGATCCGGAGGCTCCCCGCACCCGTCGCTTTCGCGACCTGATCGAGACCGAACTGGTCGACCTCAAGCCCGATGGCTCTCTGCGCCTCAATATGCGCTGGTTTCGCTTTGCGACCGGGTCGCGCATGGCCTCCGCCCGCGCCTGGGCGCGGCTGCTGGGGATGCCCCGCCGTCGCCCGGGCGCACCCCTGACCAAGGCGCATGCCCAACTGGCCTGCGCCTTGCAGCAGGTAACCACCGCCGCCGTGCTGGGCATGGCAACCGAATTACAGCGCCTCACCGGGGCGCGCCACCTCTGCCTGGCCGGGGGCGTGGCCCTCAA
>RFHL01000821.1 GCA_003696875.1 Bacteroidota bacterium
ATCCAGTAGCGAAGAGAATCCATGATGAGCTGGAGCACGCGCGGGTTGGTCATGTCGAGGGTGTTCCCACAACCCGTAAAGTCTCTATACAAAAGCCTGTTTTCCTGCAAGCGATAGTACGAGAGGTTATCGATCCCGCGAAACGAGAGGGTCGGGCCGAGATGGTTGCCCTCGCAGCTATGGTTATAAACCACGTCCAGCAGCACCTCGATACCGGCCTCGTGCAGGGCCCGCACCATGATCTTGAACTCCCGGACGGGATCGTTCCCGTTCGAGGCGTAGGCGGCGTGGGGCGCAAAGTAGGCCAGCGTGCTGTATCCCCAGTAGTTCTTGAGGCCCTTCTCGACGAGGAAGGGGTCGTCAATAAATTGATGGATCGGCATGAACTCCAGGCTCGTGATCCCCAAGTCCTTAAAGTAATCGATGACAGGCTCGGTCGTAAAGGCGGCGTAGCTTCCCTTCAACTCATCAGGAATTTCTGGGAATTTTTTTGTAAAACTCTTTATGTGAACCTCGTAGATGATGGTTTCGTTCCACGGAATATCGGGGCGCACGTCCTCCCCCCACGTGAAGGCCGAGTCCACAACGCGGCAGAGCGGTGCAAAGGCCGCACTGTCGGACTCGTTTTTTTCCCAGAGCACCTCCCCATCCCCGTTTTTTTGGAAGTCGTAGATGGCCTCGTTCCATTCACGGACGCTACGGGCGATGCACTTTGCATAAGGATCGATCAGCAGCTTCGCGGGGTTGAAGCGCAGGCCCTCTTCGGGCCTCCAGGGGCCGTGGATCCGGTAGCCATAGAGCTGCCCCGGGCGGATCGTTGGCAGGTAGGCGTGCCAGACCCGATCCGTCTGCTGGCTGAGTTCGACGCGGGCATACTCTTTGGTATCGCTGGTGTCACCAAAGAGGCACAGCTCGACCTTCGTTGCGTGCTCACTGTAGATCGCAAAGTTGACGCCCCTCCCATCCCAGGTGCTTCCCAAGGGGTAGGGTTTTCCCGGATATGTGGTAAGACTCATCTTTAGTTTGCGCAGCTCTGCCGACCGCGGATGCAGTAGGCTCTGCAGGCAGGATGATCGAGGGGCTGTTTTTTGGAAAGCGAATCTTTGAGCGTGCCCCCCATTGCATAGCGCGCAAGCTGGACTACTGCTTCGGCATCATCCGGCACGAGCAGGGTGCAGGGATAGACCTGCAATCGGTCATCGAGCTTGATGAGCGTGCGGCCCGTGTGGCACATCAGGCCGTCTTCGG
>RFHL01000822.1 GCA_003696875.1 Bacteroidota bacterium
GCTGGGCCCGATCGGGCCCAGCCAGCTACGAGTTACACAAGATCAGGGGATTTGCCAAGGCCTTACTCGGCCTGGGAGAAGCTGTCCTCCCGGGCGCGCACCTTCAGCTGCTGTCCGACATGGATCACGTCAGATTCCAAGCTATTAACCTGCTTGATGATGGCGACTTTGGTCTCATAGCGCTGCGAGATCTGCCATAGGGTCTCTCCCGGCTGTACGGTGTGCATGACCCACCGGGAGCGAGGCACAACCTGAGGGGAAGGTTCAGGGGTTGGTGGAAGGGGAGGCCTCGCTCCCCCTTCTTCAGTCGATTCCGTTGCCGGTTGGGGGGAAGGGATATTTCGGGGCCTTACCGGCTGGTTTTGGGCGGTGGGATAAGGCTCGGGTTGCTCAAAAATCGGGCGGCTGAGGACAATCAGTTTTTCCTGTTTGGGTTTTTTGCCTTTCAGGTAGAGCTTTTGGCCCACGAAAACTTGATAATCGTCGCGGTCCATGCGATTGCTTTTCTGGATCTTGCGTACCCCCAGGCGATGGCGGGCAGCAATGGCGGGGAGGGTTTCCCCTTCTTCCACGACGTGATACTCTGCCTTTTGGGGCTTGGTCAGGTAGAGAATGGTTCCGGGAGCGGGCTCTATGCCAGGGGCGAGGCCATTCCACATCAGAAGGTGGCGGAAGCGAATCTCGTACTGTTCGGCCAGGTCGACGACTTTCTTACTGCCATCATAGATGATATAGGAAAGGCCATAATGTAAGTCGTCGGAGAAGTCAAAAGTGACCTTGCGGCTTGCTGGGAGCTGCTCGGCCGGAGCAGCCGGAGGGTATTTCGGGTCCTGAACCACCACGGTAGGAGCCTGCTTGGGCTGGGTGGGGGGACGTTCGGTGGCCGGCTGTGGTTCCATGCTTCCGGGCGGGGGGGTCTCCAGGTCCTCGGCGATCTGTGGATCGCTGGCGACAGGAGGGTGCGGCGGGCTCTCCGGATCGGGTTCGGTCAAGAGGTCGTCAATGACGAGGGTTTCGGTTTCTGGTTCCCAGTTTTCGACCTCAGGCTCCCAAGTCACAACCTCGGTCTGCTGAGGGATGGGCATGGGCGGGTTGATCGCCGGGGCTTTGTTGGGATCCGGTATGTGTCCGGTATAGAGCGTTCCGGAGCGGGGAACGTAGTAGGTAAATACTTCGCCTTTTGGCAGGCGCTTCTTGTCTAGCATCCAGGGATTGGCCTCAAAAAAAGCCGCTTCTTCTACCTGATGTTGATGGATAAGCTGCTTGATCTGATGCTCTTCACGGTTTGAGTAGGGCATGAGAAAGACTTCCGGCCGTTTTTTCTGGGCCAGCCCGTCAGCATAGGCAATCTTGTGGGCGATCCACTTCAGAGCGTACCAGTGCAGATCAGCCGTCACCGTCATACTGGAGGCCCCGAAATAGGCGGGATCCGTGTGGGCTACGGCCCCGGTAGGTCCTTCGTAGTAGGCGATCACCGCATAGATCCAGTTGTCAAAATCGTAGAAGGACTTGGTCAGGTAGCGGGCCGCGGCTACCGAGGCTCGGTAGATGTGCATGCGTTCATCGACCTTGTCGTCGACACGCAAACCGTTTTCCCGGGCCGCGTCGGCCTTGAACTGCCAGAATCCCACCGCATTGGAGCTGGAAACCACTGCGGGCCGCAGCCCACTTTCCTGGATCGCGAGATACTTCAGGTCTTCGGGGACCCCCGCGTCCTGCAGGGCCTCCTCAATAAAGGGCATATACTGATAGCCCCTTTGCAGCATTTGGTTAAAAAAGCGAGGATTCTGCTGAATGTACCGGACATGCTCGCTCAGCACAGTTTTGGCTTCAGGGGTGAAAACCAGCTCCATGCCGCAAAAGCGCATATGGTCCGGGATGGGCGTCGTTTGCGCCGGCAGGCCGGCAAGCGACGATATAGGGATGAGTATGAACAAATATATCCACCGCATGACTGTATGTTAGGGAATGAGGTAAGCTAAAAGTACGCATTCGCCTGAGGATATACCACCTTGCCCGGGGGGGGGTGGGCTCGGGGAGGTTTCACAGAAGGCTTCAGGTTTGTTAGAAATTGATCAAATGCGTCAATTTCTTTCGGGGAATCCTTCGAAACAGGTAAAAGGGGCTACTTGTATGACATACGGAAGATGTAAGAAAGGGCTCGGATTGAATTACCTTTTCCAGGCCATGGTACACCCATCGGCAAGGGGTAGCAGGACGGACTGCACCCGTCCATCACGTTGCAGATGGGCATTGAAGGCCCTCAGGCCTTCGGTGGCTTTGTCGCCGCGCCCAGGCTGGGCGACCTTGCCATGCCAAAGGACATTGTCAGCGAGGAGAAGGCCTCCACGTCGCAGGCGTGGCAGCACGGCTTCATAATAGGCGAGATATTCTGCCTTGTCGGCGTCCAGGTAGACTAGGTCCAGGGGACCTTCCACCTCGGGCAGCAACTCCAGGGCGGGGCCATAGCGGACCTCGATTTGCTCTTGCAGGCCAGCGGCCTGCAGATGGGGCGCAATGATCCAGGCGCGCTCAGGATCCCGCTCGATCGTGATCAGCTTGCCCCCCGGGACAAGTCCCTCGGCCAGGCACTGGGCCGAGTAGCCAGTGTAGGTGCCGATCTCCAGTACGCGCCGCGGCTGCACCAGGCGGCTGAGCAATGCCAGCAGCCGGCCCTGCCAGACGGTGGGCAGCATCTGTGGATAAAGCGCGTGCAGATGGGTGAAGCGGCGCAAGGCCCAGAGATGGGCCGGCTCGGGGGCGTTTATGGCATCCACGTAGGAAGAGAGGGCTGCTTCCATAGAAGGCATTCAGGGTGACTTGGTTAAGTCGTCAAAAAGAGGGGCAAGAGAATCGTCGTTTTCCTGGCGGATAAAGGTAAGGGACATGGCCGGGACCCGAAAATTTCCGGCCCGTGGCCCGGGCCGGACGTGGGAAAAAATTTTCCCTTTTTCCTCCAAAGATGCGTAGATTTGTTCAGTTAACCCTTCAGACAGGTACGCCATGCCTCCCCGGATTCAAGTCCGGGCGACGGCGCGTCTTTAACCGCAACCTGCTATGAACTTCATCGTCTCCTCGACCGCCCTCCACCGGCAGCTCAGCCGGATCGCGGGGGCTATCCCCTCCAAGTCGGTCCTTCCCATCATCGAAAACTTCCTTTTCGAAATCGACGGGCCTCAACTGACGGTCTCTACCACCAACCTGGAGACCTCCATGCAAACCCGTCTTGCCGTGGAGTCTCGGGGCGATGCGATAAAAATTGCCATCCCGGCCAAGATTCTCCTCGATATCCTTAAGGCGCTGCCGGAACAGCCGCTGACCTTCATCATCGACGAAAACAACTTCGGGGTGGAGATCAGTTCTGACAACGGGAAATACAAAATCAGCGGAGAGGACGGAGAAGATTTTCCCTCTATCCCCGCTCACGAAGGGACGGAGTCGATTCACATTCCGATGCATGCCATGCTCAAGGCGCTTACCAAGACCCTCTTTGCGGCTTCGACGGACGAGGACAAGGCCGCACTCAATGGCATCCTCTTCGATCTGGGTGAAAACGGAGCCACCTTTGTGGCTACCGACGCACACCGGCTGGTGCGCTATCGTCGCCTCGATGTGACCGTCCCCAATCCCACGACCTTCATTGTGCCTCAGAAGGCCCTCAACTTGCTTAAAAACTCGCTGGATCCCAGCGACAATCGCGATCTGATCATTCACTACAACGAGAAAAACGCCTTCTTCCTTTCGGATGAGCTACTCCTCGTTTGCCGGTTGATTGATCAGAAATATCCCGATTATACCAACGTTATCCCTACCAACAATCCTCACAAGCTTTTCATCTCCAAACAAGAGCTATTGGGTACCCTGCGCCGGGTCAATATTTTTGCCAACAAGACTACCCACCAGGTGCGCTTTGCGCTCAAAGGCAGTGAGTTGGAAATCTCTTCTGAGGATCCAGACTTCGCCAACGAAGCCCGCGAAACCCTCAAGTGCCACTACGAAGGCGAGGACATCGAGATCGGCTTCAATGCCGCCCTGCTGCTGGAGGTCATCACCAACCTCGACACCCCTGAGGCCAGTATCGAGCTCTCTCAGCCCAATCGCGCTGGCATCATCCTGCCCAGTGTACAGGAGGAAGGGGAAAACATCCTCATGCTCATCATGCCGATCATGCTCAACAGCTACGCCAGCGCATAGGCCTGGTATAGAATAAAGCAAAAATCCGCTACGGAAAGTCCGTAGCGGATTTTTGCTTCTTGGAGGGACCGGTCTCCCTTAACGGATGAGTGTCACCGTACCCTGGTCTTGCCAAAAGCGGTTCAGGCTTCCCGATTGGTAGGTAAATTCGTAGACCCAGACATAGACCCCCTGCGGCATCGGGGTGCCGCGGTAGGTGCCGTCCCAGGTATCGGCCGGGTTGTCAGTTTCGAAGAGCTTGTCGCCCCAGCGGCTGAAGACCATCAGCCGTCCCTGATCGATGTCGCACTCATAGAAGAGTTGAAACAACTCGTTGTAGCCGTCGCCATTGGGACTGAAGGCTGTGGGGGCGTAGATGTTGCACTTGCACTGGCTGGGTTGAATATCGACGGTGTCCTCGGCCAGTCCACAGGCATTGGTCAGGAGGACATTGTAGCTGCCAGGCTCCTGGGCCAGGAAGGTGGGTTCCGTGCTACCATCCTGCCAGAGGTAGCTTGCACGTCCCCCGAGGGAGGAGGCATCCAGCCAGATGTCACGGGGCTGATCGGTGCAGATCACGGTATCGCTGCCGAGGTCGACCTCGGGCGGCGCCAGATAGCTGACGGTGGCTTCGTCGCGCTCGGTGCCACAGACACTCGAGACTTGTACCGAGAAGGTGCCTCCCCGGCGGATTACTTTGGTGGGGGCAGTGCTCCCGTCACTCCATAGATAGTCAAACGCTTCCCCCTGGTCCACATTCCAGAACAGGGTGTCCCCTACGCAGAACTCGCGATCCGGCCCGAGATTTACGGGCCCGGGCTGGGGTTGGTAGGCGACATTGATGCCATCGCTGGTGGTACCACACTGATTGGTAACAAAGACAGAAAGATTGGCACTCTGGCTAATCTCCCGAAAGGGGACCTGCAGGCCGTCGCTCCAGGCATAGGTAGCCTCAGGCCAGCTTACATCCAGGGTGATCACTTCTCCGGGGCAGGGTTGCCGATCCGGACCCAGGTCCACCTCCGGAATAGCGATCAGGTCCATGGAGATGGTATCGCGGCGGCTGCCGCACACATTGCTCACCGTTACAAAGAAGGTTCCGGCGGTGGTGGCAGTAAAGGTCGGTAGGCTGCTGCTGTCCTGCCACAAGAAGTCATAGCCCGTGAGGCCGGGGTCCAGCCGGAACTGGTCACCATCGCAGAGGGTGCTGTCTGGCCCAAGGTCAAAATTCGGCGGCGGTGCCAGCACCGAGACTTCGGCGCTGTCGGTGGCCGTACCACAGACATTGGTGAGCGTCACGCTAAAGACCCCCGGACTGATGGTCTGCAGCACCGGGTTGTTGCTGCCATTTTGCCAAAGATAACTGGTCCCTGGTGTCCAGGAAACATCCCAGGTCTGGCTCTGCCCCACACAAAGCGTGGTATCATTGCCCAGGTCGACCTGTGGCGCCTGCTGCGTAGCAATCACGATGGTATCCCGGTAGCTGACGCAGGCGTCGCTCACCTGGACCCAGTACAGTCCGGCGCTGGTTACACTGATGGCACTATCGCTTGCCCCGGTGGACCAGAGGTAGTTGGGGGCGCTCATACCCGGTCCGAGCATGAGGTCTACGGGGCCACAGAAGACGGAATCGTCGCCCAGGGAGGGCTGCTCCAAGACCGGCTGATAGGTAACTTCAATGGTGTCATTGACGGTGCCACAGGCGTAGCCCAGGGCTACGGCGTAGGTTCCCGAGCCGACCACCTGAAAAATGCTGTCCGTGCTGCCGTCTTGCCACAAGTAGCTCTGCGCTAGTGGATGGGTGGCGTCGAGGAAAAGGGTGTCCTCGGGACAGGGCGTGAGGTCCGGTCCCAGGTCCACCACCGGTGGGGACAGCAAAACCACGTTGATGGAGTCGCGCAGGGTATCACAGCCCGTTTCCACCTGGGCCCAGTACAGCCCCGTATTGCTCACCACCTGAAAGGTGTCGGTTTCTGTGTCTTGCCACAAGTAGGTCGCTCCCGATTGAAACACCGACAGCGAGAGCGATTGCCCCGGACAAAGAAAGGTGTCTACTCCCAGATCAAAAGCCGCTACCGTGTCTACGACCTGCAAGGTGAAAACCTGCTCAAAGCTGATCCCACAGGCATCGGTGATGGTACAGGTATAAGTCGTGCTGCTGTCCGGACTGGCCATGGGATTTTGGATGGTGCTGTCACTCAGGCCCGCCGAGGGACTCCAGCTATAGGTCACGCCCGCTCCAGCGGTGAGCGGGAGGTCGGCCCCCTGGCAGATGATGGTATCCAGCCCCAGCGTCACGCTGCTGTAGCAGATTTGCTGCAGGTTGGACAGGGCCCCGGTGCCGCCGGTAAAGCCCCAAAAGACGTTGGGATCGCCAGCGAAGTAGGTATTGACGATGTCGCCACCATAGGCAATGCGCAGGACGCAATCGAAGTATACAAAAAGCGAATCCGTATTCGGGTTCCAACTGATGCGCACATCGTGCCACTGGCAGTCCTCGGTATTGCCAAAGGTGGTGAGCATAGGTACCGGCGGGACGACACTTGTCGGGCCGCTGTGGATGACCGATCCTTGGGTGACAATGGCGAGGTGATCCCAGGTGGGATCACCAAAACCACCGTTTTGATAAGTGTCGAACTCAATGGCAAAGGAGGGCTGAATGCCCTGGTATCCCATTCCGCCACCGCCAGAGCCGACATTAGAACTGACCGATTGGAAGGCAAAGACCATCCCATCAGCGCCCCCATTGGCACAGCCCAGGAATACTTGCGCTTCCAGATCAAATGACTGGTTCAGGTCGATGGTATTCACGGTCCAGACCGAGCCGGACTGGGTGGGTTGGTTCTGGGTGAGGGTGAAGCAATCGCCCCCATTGGCGGTGGCATTGCCGTTCACCTGGTACTGGGCAGAGAGCGAAAATGGAGATAGTAGGCAAAAGGCCAGGCAGAGGAAGCTAATCCGATCCATAGGCGTAGACGGCAACGGGAAAAAGGGCACAAGTGCGAGTAGAAGGGGTTGACTGCCACGAAGGTAGGCAAATTTCGGCAATGTAGATGAGGATATGAATCTCCCCTCGGGGCAGGGAAAGACAATGGGGATCGCCTCTCAAGAGGTAAGCCTTACTTCATACATACAGAAGGTCCGAAGATGAAAAAAACCTATTCTGCTCGTAGCCATACCTTGAAATGCTTTCCTTCTAATCGGAAGTGGTGATGGGTGCCGCCTTTGAGTACCCAAAAGTCGGGATTCACATCCCTCACGCCTTTTTCATGGTCAAAGCCGCCATTATTGCCGATTAGCTTCCACACACCCTCCGGAAGCCATACGTCTTCCCAGTCGTGGGGCAGGCCGCCGGTGTTGATGAGGACAAATACCTTTTCGTCCACCACATAGCCCAACTGGTAAGGATTTACGGTATCCACCCAGCGGTAGTACCCATCGGGCTGGTAGTTGGCCTGCCGGAAGACCTGCCCTGCCTCGCTGAGGCGAAAGCGGTTGAGGCCCCGCCAGAAGCGATACATCTCGCCGTAATTGGCATAGCTGCCGGGGTCGGTCTTGCGCTTGCCGGCATTTTCCCAGATGAACTGGTTGGCCCGGCGCATGTTGTAGGTGTCGCGCTTGCCGTGAAAATGGATTTTTAGGCCGCTTTTGGTCACGCGCACGGTCTCCCGCAACTCGGCCACCCCCTTGGACCGCATCATTTCGGTACCCCCATGGGTCAGAATCGGCCCTAGGGTGGTATAGAGCAGCAGGGCAGCAATCTTGAAGCGGTCTTCGTCCACCCCAAAGCGGCCGTCCCAGTTATCCAGGGCAAAACGGTCGGCCAGGGCCCAGTTGTCATGCACATCCAGGTAGGAGATGCCGCTGGTAGGGGTGCGGTCGTCGGGAAAATGGTTGATCAGGGCGCGCTTTACGTTCTCAAACTCCCGGTAGTTTCCGCCGGCATAGCCCTGGTCGTCGCCCTTGGTGTAGGGCGTGCTCGTAGGGCCCTTGTAGGCATTGCGGCTGTCGTCCTGGAAAAAGCAGATGGGCGAATTGTGCTTGTACCAGTCCCAACTGGGATTGTTTTCAAAGTCCGGATCGAAGGAGCCGATCCACGGCTCGCCGTAGATGATGATGTCAGGCCCCAGGGCCTCGCGCAGCTTGGTGAGGGTCTGCCGGTCGATCTGACCGGCGAGGTCGATGCGGAAGCCGTCGATGCCAAACTCCTCAATCCAGTGCTTACACTGGTCGATGAGCCAGCGCTGTACCATGGGCCGGTTTTCGGTCTTGACTTCGTTGCCATATTCTCCAATATGGTCCAGGTCCTTGGTGCGGTAGTGATAGATCTTATCCAGCACATTCCAGTGAAAGAAATGCGGCTCATCGTCCATGTTCTCGGCCGTGTGGTTGGGGACGATGTCGATGATGACCGCGATGTCGCGGTCATGAAAGGCCTGCACCAGATCCCGAAACTGCTCCCGTTCGCTACCCGGCTCGGTGCCGCGCCGGCGGTACCGATTTTCCACCGCAAAGCAGTGGGAGGTCCGGTAGCCCCATTGGTAGTTTTCCTCTGCTACTCCTTGCTCAATCATAAAGCTGTCGTGGGCAAAGGAGGCCTTCCAATCCTCGTCAGGATAGTGCATGTACTCCTGCACCGGCATGAGGTGCAGCACGTTTATCCCCAGGTCCACCAGGTAGTCGAAGCCCACCGGATGGCCCTGCTTATTGCGCAGGCCCGGCTGGTGAAAGGCCGGAATCGTCCCCTTGAGGTCGTCCGGGACGGGCAGCAAATCGGTGAAGTCCTGCACATGCACCTCGTAAGAGATGACATCCTGTAAGGGGGGGATGCCGTTTTTGAGCGGCTTGGCGGGCTGGGTAGCGGGCCACACCCTACTGCGGCCCCAGGCGTCATCATTCACGCGGGCATAGGGATCAGAGATGTGTACCGGGAGGCTTTCGTAAAAATGGTTGCCCGGGTCGGTGCTGCCGTGGACGGTAAAGTCGTACCAGACGCCCTTCAGGTCCCCAGGGAGGCTGGCCTCCCAGATGCCGTCTTCGTCCACGCTCATATCCACAGTCTGGAAGGCTTCGCCTCCCCGCATCTCGTGATAGAGGTACAGGCGCACCTGCTCGGCCCGGGGCGAAAAGATTCGGAAAACCGTCTCGCTCTTGTCTGTTACGATGTTGGCGCCCAGGGCCTTGTCGGAGTACAGGGTCCGGAACCAGCCTTCGTAGGAGCACCAGGCTTTGAGGCCCGAGGGAATCAGCTCCAGGTAGTATACCCGCCGGATATCGAGGGGCTCGGCCGGGATGACCAGCATCTCCGTATCCGTGTTGGGCAGGATCTCCGCGATGGGCAGGCGATCGCCGGCGGCATTGGTGAGGCGGTAGGCGCTGGGCTCCAGCGGGCGGTGTACGCCCTGGACCACGGCCCAGATGCTGCGGGCCTGCCGGATCTCGGCTCGGATTTGGGGTTGGATCATAGTATGGGCAAATACGAGGTTTCCGCCCGATTCATTGGGCCAGTTGGGGTTCGGCTGCATCCAGGCGCCGTCATTTATCCGAAATTTAAACTCCGCCCGAATCGGAATGCGGGTAAAGGTAGGATTCGCCACGCCCAATGTCCACAGGCCATCGGTTCCAGGCTGCAATTGCCAGGCCGGATCGTCCATATCCTGGCTCCAACCCCGAAAGCTGCCCGTGACCACCACGCGCTCGGGGCGGTTCTGGCCATAGGCCGCCGGATCGAACAAAAAGAAGGCGGAGTCCTGACGCACCTCATAGCCCAGGGGCTGGGCCTGAAGCCCCGCCCGGGGCGATAGCAGCAAGGCCGGAAGGCCGCATAGCCAGAGGAGGAAAGATGGCCGGGAAGGAGGTGCGAAGATGTGCATGAGGGGGCGATGAGGAATGTGAACCCAAGGTCTCATGATTTGGGGTTGAAAGCAAGGGCAGTCAATACCTGAGCCAGGTCCACTGGTTCAGGCCATTTGTCCAATATTTTCGGACTAAATTAGGTCTTTTCCGCATGATCCTTTCTTTTTGAGGACCATCTACTTGGAGGCAATCCCCTACCCCTCAACCTTCGCCCATGACCGCCTACAAACTGCTTTCGCTGCCTGAATTACAAGATTTGATCGCGCAGTGGCGCGCCACTGGGCAGCGCATCGTGTTTACCAATGGCTGCTTTGACCTGATGCATCCCGGTCATGTGGAGTATCTGGAAGCCGCTCGTGCCCAAGGCGACCGCTTGGTGATTGGTCTCAACAGTGACCGCTCGGTACGCGCCCTCAAGGGCGAGCGTCGCCCTATTTTGCCCGAAGCCGCCCGGGCCCGCCTCTTGGCAGCCCTTGCGGCGGTAGATGCGGTGGTGATCTTTGACGAAGACACCCCGGCCGACCTGATCGCACAGCTGCGCCCCGACGTGCTGGCCAAAGGGGCGGATTATCAGGCCCATGAGGTGGTGGGGGCTGATTTCGTCCAAAGTTATGGAGGACGGGTAGCCCTGATCGAGTTTGTCGAGGGCTACTCTACCTCAGAGATCGTGCGAAGGATTCGGAGGGATAGGGACAAATAGCTGGCTGATTCGCCCGATTCATCGGATTGTGAGAGGGTTTTATGACCGTTTGTGGAGGAGCTTGCTACCTGATCGGAATATACTTTGTGAGTATTCAATCTTCGCAGCCGGTTGTTGCCCTAGAATGGCTGCCAGGGAGATCTTGGCTTTTGGTGCTATTTAAAAGTTTCGCTTTTTTTCATGGCCAAGTAATCTGTAGAATTTAGAAAAAACGATACCGCTTTACCCGGCTCATATGTTAAGGAGTGCTTCACAGGGCCTTATAGGGCCTTTGATATCAGCCTCCCGAATTCCTTTGAAAACGTTCCCTATTCTCCAGGATACCAAACGGGGAACCAGTCGTAACTTTGCCAGCCCCGACCCAATCGGCGGGGCTACCCTCAACTCAAAGCCCTCCGATTTTACCATGATATACTTGCCCTTTTCTCCGTTTATTTGCCTGATATTCGTGCTCACCCTTTCTAGCCATGTGGTTCAGGCGCAATCCTATCTACCCTTTCGTTTTAGCACGGTAAAGGGCTATCAGCTTGAGATGCCTCAAGCTTCGGAAGCAGATTTCGCGGCTATTCAGTCGCAGCAGCAGGTCACCGATGAAGTCACCCATGAGGAAATCCGGTACTGGAATGCTGCCTACCCCTCCTACCGTTGGCACCAGATCCTCATGGCAGTGAGTGCCGAACACAAGGGCCACAAAAACGGGGGCCGCGTAGTCATCATGCACCTGGCTGTATATGACGCGCTGGCAGCGGTTTGGTCGTACAAAAAGGCCCACGCGCAGGCTGCTCCCTGTGCTCAACGCGACGATATCGCTTGCCTGGGCCGAAACCGGGATTATTCCTCTTTTATCTGCGAATACAGCGCTGCCGCTGGAGCCGCTCATGGCGTGATCCAGTACTACTTCCCGGACCGGACCGCCTACCTGGACAGTTTATTGGACCAGTTTCTGAAGGCGCGCCTTGCTACAGGCCTGCAGTTTCCCGCTGATCTGGAGCAAGGTCTGGCGATTGGCCGGCAGATTGCTGCGCAGTACATTGCCTATGCAAAAACCGATCGTACAGACCGCACCTGGGACGGTGAGCTGCCCAGTGATCCGACCTTGTGGTCTGGTACCCCCAGTCCCTACGATCCCATGAAGCGGCAATGGCGGCCCTTGACCCTGGAACGCCCTGACCAGTTCAGGCCCGGCCCCCCGCCCAGCGACTGGACGGCAGACATGGAAGAGCTGCGGGCCTTCCATGCCACGCATCAGAGCAGTGACATCGCCTGGAAGTGGAAAAGTGAACCCGTCTGGGATGATCTGATCGAGCGCAAGCTCTTGGCTTACGACTGGGACCCGTTTGCCGCCGCCCGCGCCAACGCCCTTTTTCATACCGCGAGGTTTGACGGCATCATCGCCGCCTGGGATGGCAAGTATCACTATTGGGGCATTCGGCCCTTCCAGTACGACACCACTTTTCGGCCCATCCTGATCCAAACGCCCAACTTTCCCGGCTATCCCGCTGGACACACCACGGTCGCGGGATCAATCGCGGCGGTCCTATCGCATCTCTTTCCGCGAGACCGCGGAGAATTTGAGGCCCTGGCCCGCGAGTGTTCCGAGTCGCGCTTCGAGGGAGGGGTTCATTTCCGAACCGATAATGAGGTAGGCCTGGAGGTGGGTCGTATGGTGGGCGAGCAGGTGATCAAGGCTTTTCGGTGAGGAATGGCCAAGGGCCACAGGTGGATCGTATGCGTGCATCGCGATTTGGCACAGATAAGGGCGTAAAATGGTCGCGAGTCTTCCGAAAAGGTGAACCATGAGGCCATATCCAAATCAGAACCTGTAAGCATGCTGTTGGTCGACCTGCTCAATCAAATGGATGGTCTGGCCTTGGTCGGAATAGCTCATCCCCGGGGTAGAATCCTTAAGTTCCTCAAGGCTTGCCCAAGCGACTTGCTGGACCCGGCATACTTCTATGGCCTTAGTTGAGGGGGTAAGAGACTTTCACCTGACCTCCTCCATCAGCCTGACCAGGGCATCCAGCCCATCGGTGAGACAGGCCGGACCCGGCTGTAGGATGATGGCAGGGTCCATCTCGTGCAGTTGGTTGTGGCGGAGAGCTGGCAGCCCGGCAAAGCCGGGCCTGGCCAGGACGGCGCTACGGTCCAGGGGCTTGCCACACCAGCAGCCGATCATCAACTCAGGGGCCCGATTGATAACCTCCTCGGGTTGCACGCTCCGTTCCTGCGAAGACTTGCCTTCAGCCCGGTCGGCAAAAATATTGCTTCCACCCGCGATCTCGATCAGCTCACTCACCCATTGGATGGCACTGATCATGGGTTCGTCCCATTCTTCGAAGTACACCTTCGGGCGGCGCAGGCCTTCCTGCGAGGCCCGAAGGGCGTCTATGCGGCGGCGATATCCGTCGATCAGAGCCTGGGCCCGGGCTTCTGCTCCCACGATGCGCCCCAGCATGCCCAGCACCCCGAGGATGTCCTCGACCGAGCGCTGATTGGTGATCAGCACAGGCAGGTTGGCCGCGATCAGGTCGCGGGCCAGGGTGGCCTGCACATCGGAAAAGCCGATGACAAGGTCAGGCGCCAGGGCTTTGATTTTGCCCACATGTCCGCCGATAAAAGCCGAGACGACCGGTTTTTCGGCTCGCGCCTGCGGCGGTCGCACCGTATAGGCGCTGATGCCCACGATGCGGTCCGCTTCACCCAGGGCGTACAGCCATTCGGTGGTTTCTTCGGTGAGGCAAACGATGCGCCGGGGATAGGCCTGTGACATGGGGAACAAGATACCGTTTACCGCTAAAATTACCGGGGAATCTCAATGGGCTTTTTGGGGGGAAGCCAGGCAGCTTAGGAAACTGATGACAAATGGGAGGGGAGCTCCCCTATCTCACCTTCTCAAACACCCCCGCAAAGCGCAGATAGGAGGGGGGATGTACCTCCCGGAAATTGGTAAAACGATAGAGGGTAAGCTGCAGCGAGGGAGCGGCGGCAAGCAGGCGCTCCTGTAGGGCCTGAGGATCGTAGTGTCTGGAGAAAAATTGCCGCCAGGAGCAGTAGCGGAGCGCTGCCTTCGGATCGAGGGTGGGCCGGTGGCCTTTTAGCAGGTTGTAGGCCGGGTCCACGTGGATGGTGTAGGTGTGGGCGAGGTAAAAGGGCAGGATGACCACCCGCCCGCCCGGAGCCAGTACGCGTTCAAGCTTCTGAAAAAACAGCCGGTCGGAATCCCCCTCAAAATGCTCCAGGGAGCAGTGCAGGGTCACGGCATGTACGCTGCCGTCGGGCAGGTCGAGCTCGTGGGCCCAGCCACCGATACGGTCGCCGTGGCGACCAGAGGGGTAGATCAGGTCCTGCTGATAGGAGGTCCTGACCCCAAATACCCGCCGCACGATCTCATAGAAGGGGGAGTTACAGGCAGCCATGTCTACGTGTACCTTGTCAGGCCCCAGGTCCAGAAAGAGGGTCGAGACGTAGTGCTCCAGGGTTTTTTCGGTGAAATTGGCCTCGGGGTCCAGCCCGCCGCCATAGTAGTCAGCGGGGTAGTCGGCTGCTTCCAGATAGGCCTGATAGCCCTTCGCATCAATCACCCAAGGTTTGACGGGGATTCCCCGGTTTTGCAGATCGGCCACGAGGCGATCATCCAGTTCAGGATGGTCCAGGTGTTCATCAGAGATGTGGCCCTCGCCTACCTGGGCACCATATTGCTGGCGAAACCACGGGTTTAGCGCCCGGCTCTGGTAGAGCAGGGCATGCGTGAGCGTGTAGGCCGGGCGTAGCAGCGTTTTGAGCATCAGGTAAAAAGGCTTTGAAGGAGAGCACCATACTTACTGGCATCGTCGGGGAACACAGTCACCACAACACCGCGCTCCAGGCGGTCGGCGAGTTTGACGGCCCCGGCGAGGGCCGCCCCTGCCGAGGGGCTCAGCAGCAGGCCTTCTTTCCGGGCGGCCTGCTTCATCCAGAAATGGGCTTCTTCGGTCGTCACTTTCAGGTGCGCATCGGCCAGTTGGGGATCGTAGATGGCCGGGTGGCGGGAGCTGTCGAGATGCTTCCAACCTTTGATGCCATTGTCCTTTACATCTGGGTGCAGGGCGACCAACTGGATGCCCGCATTCCATTCGCGGAGGCGGCGGCCGGTTCCGACAAAGGTCCCGCAGGTGCCCAGCCCGGTAGCCAGATGCGTGACTTGTCCTTGGGTCTGTTCGTAGATCTCCCGAGCAGTACCGTGGTAATGGGCTTGCCAGTTGGCGGAGTTGTCGTACTGGTTGAGGTAGCAGAAGCGGTCCGGGTTGCGGGCATGCATGTCCTGGGCAAAGGCAAAGACCTCATCGCTGGATAGCTCGGCCGGGGTGTAGCACATCTCCACGCCGAGCGCAGCGAGGATGCGCTTGCGTTCCACGCTGGCGTCTTCGGGCATGATGAGGGTGATCGGGATGCCGATCTGTGCCGCAAGCATCGCCAAGGCGATGCCGGTATTGCCGCTGGTGGAGTCGAGCAGGGTCTGGCCGGGCTGATATGCACCCGTCTGAATGGCCTCCCGCAGCATGCGGTAAGCGGCCCGGGCTTTGACACTGCCCCCGAGCTGCTGCCACTCCAGCTTGGCATGGATAGCGACTCCCGGGCGCGCATACGCGCGCCGGAGGGGCCACAGGGGCGTATTCCCAATGTAGGGGGCGAGCGCTTCCAAGCGCTGACTCAGGTGGAGGACCGGGTCATTCATAGGGTAGAGGCGCAAAGATACGCAGCCCCCACCGGATATGAAATGTGGCTCAGGGCTGGGCCGCGAGGTAGGCATCTACCCGCATGCGCTCCTCGTCGGTGAGCTGGGCGTAGATCCGCTCAAAATAGGGGGCATCCACAAAGTAACAGATCACGTCAGGATCGCCGATGTTGATCTTCTGATTGCGAAGGATGTTGAGCATCATGGGAATCCAGCTGTAGGGATGGTACAGGGGGGCGACGGCTGCAGCCGTCTTCGCGGATATCGTTACCCGTGGCCGGGGGCGGATCGTGTGTACCGCCTCGGGTCGACCCTGGTCGGCGTAGAAGGTAGGAGCCGGTGGCGCGAGCTCGGTGGCCGGGAGGTTGTGCGGCACAAAGGCGACGGTGCGGCCCTGCTGCCCCAGTCGCTGGGTCTCCTCCTGGACCACATATTGCACCGATTGCACGAAGATTTTTTGCAGAAACAGCTTGAAGGCCGCCACATTGTAGCTGTAGATTTCGCCGGTGGCATATTCTACTTCCCGGTCTACATTTTCCACGTATACGGTGCCGCCCGCCCGGATATAGTAACCCCGCAGGATCTGGGGGTCCAGCCGGATTCGGAGAGGTGAAATCGGCTTGCGTACCAGGCTGCTGTCGTGGGGGCTGCGATACTCAAAGGTAGAGCCCGGCAGCCAATCGGTATGAAACTCCACATAGCCCTCCTCTGGCCGATAGCGGCCGTAGGCAATCAGAATGTGGCGCAGGAAAATCTTGTCAAAGGGCTCGATATTCTTACGGGCCAGATGCTGATCGACAAAGTAGATGTGGCGGGGATCGGCATTCTGATTACCCAGCAGCAGGATTTGCTCGAAGAGTTCTTCCAGCTTGACATCAATGGCGGCAGCCCCGACAGTGCCGTTCTCCCCCCGATTGAGGTGGTAGACCTGGTTGCCAGTCTTGAACAGCAGGTTGTTTCGATAGAAGGCTACCTGCCCCAGAGCCCCAAAGTCCAGGGTAAGGGTATTGAATTCAGGCGAATAATCTCCTTTCAGCTCGGTATAGGCGGCCAGTTTAAACTGGTTGTCAAAGCTCAGGGAATAGCTGCTGATCTGGTCATTGATCAGGCTTTCCAGATCGTTGTAGACCGTCTGGGCACCGGCAGGGCGGGTGGAGAGCAGAGAGAGCAAGCCAAGAAAAAGCAGGAAGTGTTTCATAGTATCATCAGGCCTCAGGGTTCCGGGCATAGGAAGTAACAGAATCTCTGAGAGAGTTTGCAACCGAAACCCGAAGAATTATTACCCCGGTTGGGCATTTCGTAAATGGAAAACATTCCCAGGGAACTCTTTCAGTATGGGCAATCGGTATGCCAGAAAGCGCACGCTACGACTATTCGGTCAGAACTGGGGGGCCAGTGGTAACATCCGAGGCGGCTTTCCTGTCCCGGGGATATTGTGTACTTTTACCCCCCGTTTTGCAGGTTTGTATCTTTGGAACTGCCATTTATCAAATAACATATCGTCATGCTGAATCTCGTCATTTTTGGCCCTCCCGGGGCGGGCAAAGGTACCCAGTCCCAGCGCGTGATTGACCAGTTTGGGTTGATCCACCTCTCTACGGGTGATATGCTGCGGGCCGAGATGGCTTCGGGCTCCGAACTCGGAGACCAGGTCAAAAGCATCATCGCTGCTGGGCAACTGGTCCGCGATGAGATTGTCATCGCCCTCATTGCCAAGCGTCTGGACGCCCACGCCGAAGCCCCTGGCTTCATCTTTGACGGTTTTCCCCGGACGGTGGCCCAGGCCGAGGCCCTGGACCACCTCCTCACCGAAAAACACACCAGCATCACGGGCATGATCAGCCTGGTCGTGCCTGAAGAAGAACTGGTCACCCGCCTCGTCAAGCGAGGCGAGGAGAGTGGCCGCAGCGACGACAATGAGGAGACCATCCGCAAGCGGATTGTCGAGTACAATGAAAAAACCCTCCCGGTTGCTACCTACTACCAGGGACAAGGCAAACTCTATGAGATTGAGGGCGTAGGCTCCATCGAAGAAATCGGAGACCGGATTGCAAAGGTCCTGAAGGCCTTTCAGGCCCAGTAAGGGGTCGTTTCGCGCTGCCTTTCCGACTTCTCGCCTCTCGCTTTTGAATATGCAAGACCAGTTTGTCGATTACGTAAAGATCTACTTCACCAGCGGGCAGGGCGGCAATGGCGTCGTCTCCTGGCGCCGGGAAAAGTACGTCCCCAAAGGCGGCCCCGATGGGGGCGATGGGGGCAAGGGGGGGGACATTGTCCTGCGGGGCAATGCGCAGCTCTGGACGTTGCTGGACCTGAAGTACCGAAAGCACATTAAGGCCGAGTCTGGCCAAAATGGAGCAGCCAACCGCAAAACCGGTCGCTCCGGTCAGAATGAGGTGCTGGAGGTGCCCTTGGGCACCGTCATCAAGGCAGCCGAGACCGGAGAGGTCCTGGGGGAGGTGGTCCACGATGGGGAAGAAATCGTCCTGCTCGAAGGGGGGCATGGCGGCAAAGGCAACTGGAACTTCAAGTCGCCTACGCAGCAGGCCCCCGAGTATGCCACGCCCGGTGGTGAGGCACGGGAGATGGCCGCTATCCTCGAGCTCAAGGTCCTCGCCGATGTGGGGCTGGTAGGTTTTCCCAATGCGGGAAAATCCACCCTGCTCTCGGTCGTGAGTGCCGCCAAGCCCAAGATCGCCGACTACGCCTTCACGACCCTGACCCCCAACCTGGGGATCGTGCGCTATCGGGATCATCGCTCCTTTGTGATGGCCGATATTCCCGGCATCATTGAGGACGCCCACCAGGGTAAGGGCCTGGGCTTGCAGTTCCTCCGCCATATTGAGCGGAATAGTGTTCTGCTCTTCATGGTCCCCGTCGATGCCGACGATGTCCGAGAGGAGTTTGAGGTACTCCGCCGGGAACTCAAGCTTTATAATCCCGATCTCCTTGGCAAACCGGTTCTGCTGGCCCTTACCAAGGCCGACCTCATCGACGATGAGCTCGCCGGAGAGATCTCCGCGCTGCTGGGGGACATTCCCCACCTCTTTATTTCTGCCGTGACTCATCAGGGCCTGGAGGCCCTCAAGGATCGCCTGTGGCAGATGCTGCAGGCAGATTAGGCGGGTATGTCCCAACCTTCGGCCATAACTTCCGTTTTTACGTCATCTGGCCACTTTTTTCCCTCAAAGCATGCAGATCGAATTTCAGACGTTCTTCCTGGACAATGGCCTCAAGGTCATCGTCCATGAGGATCACAGCATCCCCAAGGCGGTCCTCAACCTGATCTACCGGGTAGGCTCCCGGGATGAAGATCCCGACCTGACCGGTTTTGCCCACCTCTTCGAACACCTGATGTTTGAGGGCAGCCGGCATATTCCCCATTATGACCTGCCTTTGCAGCGGGTAGGCGGCGAAAACAACGCTTTTACTACTCCGGATATCACCAACTATTACTTGTCCTTGCCCTCTCACCAGATCGAGACCGGTTTTTGGCTGGAATCGGACCGGATGCTGGCGCTGGATTTTTCGCAAGAAAAGCTCGACATCCAGAAGCGTGTGGTGATCGAGGAATACAAGCAGCGCTACCTGAACCAGCCCTATGGCGATGCCCACCTGCGGCTGGTAGACCTTCATTTTACCACCCACCCCTACCGCTGGCAGACCATCGGTAAGGATATCTCCCACATTGAGCAGGCGACCTTGGCGGACGTGGAGGCCTTTTTCTATGGTTACTATGCCCCCAATAACGCCACCCTGGTGGTGGCAGGGGATGTTCACCTGGCTCAGGTGCAGGAACTGGCCCAAAAGTGGTTTGGGGATATCCCGCGGCGCGAACTGAAGAAGCATCCGCTGCCAGAAGAGCCCGAGCAGACCGAAGCCCGGGACATGACGGTGCACGGGGACGTGCCCTACCCGGCGGTCTACAAGATGTACCACATCCCCAGCCATCGCGAGCGGGACTACTACATCGCCGATCTGCTGACGGACCTTTTGGCCAATGGCCAGAGTTCGCTTCTACATCAGGAACTTACCCGCAAGCAGCAGCTTAGCCCCAACGCCTCGGCCTTCAGCTGGGGCTTGCACGATCCTGGCATGCTCTCGATCAATGCCACCCTGGCTCCGGGAAAGTCCCCCGAAGCCTATGAACAGGCCCTGGCAGGCGTGCTTGCCCAGCTACAGGACCTGAACGAAGTCGCCCTACAGCGTATCAAGGGCAAGCTGGAAGCCACGTTTGTCCTGCAAAAGACCACCATTCTAAATAAGGCCATTGCCTTGGCCATCTCCGATGCGCTGGGGGATCCAGACCTGATCAATACGACCCCGGAGATCTATCGCAACATCGCGCTGGATGAAGTGCACCAGGCCGCCAGGACGATCCTGGCGCCAGAAAACTGCTCCACACTTTACTATTTGCCCAACTAAGTATGCATTACCTATGGCTAAGGTTCTAGACCGCCGCATGGCGCCCCCTGCCGGACCTCTCTCGTACATCCCGTTACCTCCCTATGAGGTCACCCGCCTCTCCAATGGGACCCCAGTCTACTTGCTGCCCTACGGACAGGTAGAAGTGGTGGAGGTACAGGCCATGTACCGGGCTGGGCGTGGATACCAGGATCTGATCGGTCAGGCCGGCCTGACCGGGGAGATGCTGACCGAGGGGACGCAATCGTATGATAGCCTCCGCTTGGCCCAGCAACTGGATGGCTATGGAGCCTGGATTCATCATGAGGTGGGCGAAGAAAGCCTGGCGGTCAAGTTGGCTACCACCACCGCCAACCTGGGGCACACCCTCCCTCTGCTCCAGGAGGTCATTCTGGTGCCGACCTTTCCGTCCGAGGAGTTCGAAAGCCTCAAGCAGCGCAAACTGCAGAAGATACAGGTACGCGAAGAGAAGACGGCGACCCTGGCCCGCAAGCATTTTGGGTATGAGCTCTTTGGGCCAGACCATCCCTATGGCAGCTATCTGAGTCAGGAGGCGCTGGAGGCGATCAGCCGGGACCACCTCATCGCTTACCATCAGCAGCGTTTGCAGCAGATGGCCCTTACAGTGGTGGGACGTTTTGACCGGGAAGTAATCCTTGACCAGTTGGAAGAGCTTTTTGGAAGTCTGGATCGGGTTGAGGAAGAAGCTTCCATTTCCCGGGCGGCGACCGCCCGGGCGCGGGGGCGGCAGGGCCGCCACTATGTGGAGAAGGCAGGGATGCAGGCCAGCCTGCGGCTGGGCCACCTGGCCATGCCCCGTGCTCATCCGGATTACTACGGCATGACCATCGTCAATACCATCCTGGGCGGCTACTTTGGTTCGCGTCTGATGAAAAATATTCGGGAAGAAAAAGGCTATACCTACGGCATCTACTCAGGCTGGATCGGCAACCGCTACGATGGCTACTTCGTCGTACAGAGCGATGTGGGCAATGAATACGTGCCCTCGGCCATAGCCGAGGTGAAGGCCGAAATGCACAAGCTGATGGATGAAGGCGTGGAGGAGGCCGAGCTGGATCTCGTGCGCAACTACCTGCAAGGTCGCAGCGTCTCCCAGCGGGAGACGCCTTTTCAGATGAGTGACCTGCTGCGATTTTCCCTTATGCATGACATTCCCTTCGCCGAGCTGGACCGGCAGTATGAGGTGATCCGGGAGATCACACCGGCATCGGTGCAGGAACTGGCCGCGCGCTACCTCAAGCCCGACGATCTGTTGGAGGTTGTGGTGGGGCAGGTAGCAGAATAGGGAGTGGGCCTGCGACAATAAACAAACGGCCGGTGTCCCCAAGGACACCGGCCATTTGTTTCTGCCAGGGCGGCTTTTAGTTGATCATGGGGTAAGAGATGGTCGCGCTGGAAACATCCTTGGCGGCCGTTTCTCCAAACACCTTCTGGA
>RFHL01000823.1 GCA_003696875.1 Bacteroidota bacterium
CCCTCCCGCCCCGCCCCACCGACCGCGCTGAGGGTCAGCGCGAAGATGCGGCCTTCAAGCAGGCCCGCGCCGAGTGGATCCGCTCCTTGCACCGGGCCGCCCCGGGGACTGACTGGGAAGCCATAGACCGGGCCACCCGCTACGCCCGGGCGCAGCAGCGCTTTCGGCAGCGGGCCAGCCAAACCGGCCGCACCACCAGCGCCGACTATGCCCAGGACACCCTTGCCGGTGGCCTGCTGAGCGGCCACTGGCGGGAGACCGGCTCCAGCAATCAGGCGGGCCGCATCCACCTCGCCGAGTACCACGCCCCCAGCGGCACACTTTACCTCGCCTCTTCGGGCGGCAACATCTGGGTCGGCAACCGGCAGGGCGATCGCTGGGAGGTCCGCAATGACATGCTCCGCATTCCCGACATCCAGTTTCTGCGGCGGGTAGACCTGCCCGGCGGCGGACATCGACTGCTCGTCGCCTCCAGCGACTGGGGCGAGGCCGGCTTCCGCTACTCCGACGACGATGGCTACACCTGGAGCTTCTCCACAGGCCTGGAAAACATCAGCAGCTGGGGGCGGGTCCTCCGCGTGGAGATGGTTCCGGGCCCACAGCCGGTCCTCTACCTCCTCGCCCTGGAGTGGGACAATTCCGCCTGGGAGTCCATCACTTCCGTTTATCGCTCCACGGACCTAGGGCTCAGTTTTGTGCGCCTTTTTTCCCGCCCCAATGCCCAAACCGGCGGCGAAAACCAGCTGGACATCTGGACCGATCGCTACCAGGCCGGTCCGGTTTACCTGCTTGAAAACCAGCATCTCTACACCATCGACAGCCTGGGACAAGCCCAGCTGCAGGACAGCCTGCCGCTGACCACTATTCCCGGCGCTGCCCGTCTGCGGGGACGCGTCGACAGCAGCGGACAGGTCTATCTCTATGCCCTCTACCGAGATGGCAGCGATTCGGAGCTGTATCGTAGCACCCCCGGCGGTGGCGGCTGGCAGGCCGCTGGCACCGTGCCTTCCGGTCTCTTCTTTCGCAACAGCTTTGCGGTGGACATCGCTGACCCTGAGCGGGTATACGTAGGCGGCATTGATGCCTACCGCAGTGGCGACGGCGCCCAGAGCTGGCAGCAGGTCAATGTCTGGTGGGAATACTACTCGGATCCTGCCAACAAGCTGCACGCCGACATCCCGAGCTTCGACAGCTTTGTCGACAGCAGTGGGCAGCCCTTCACCCTGATCAGCACCGATGGCGGGCTGTACATCTCCTACGATGGACTGCAGACGGTGCAGAACATCTCTCTCGATGGCCTGCATGTGAGCCAGTACTACAGCACCTACACCCACAACACCAACCCCGCCATCATCTATGCGGGCTCTCAGGATCAGGGCTACCAGCGCAGCCTGCCCCCGGATACCGGCCAGGTCAAGACCTTTGAGCAGCTGATCTCAGGCGACTACGGCCACCTCGTATCCGGGGATGGCGGCCAAAGCCTATGGATGAACTATCCGGGCTTTACCCGCTACTACCCCAATGCCGCTCAGAGCGGCTATGGCTTTGACCGGGACTTTGACGGCAGTGGTCATCTGTGGCTGGCGCCCCTGATCGCCGATCCCACCAGCCCGACTGCCGCCTATCTGGGCGGGGGCAGCCTGGATGGGCAGGGGGCCCAGC
>RFHL01000824.1 GCA_003696875.1 Bacteroidota bacterium
AGCATACGCCCCCATCAATGGATTGACAGGGGTATCAAAATATTCAAGAAAACTAAACTGGATGAAGGAAACAGAGGCCTAAGCTACCGTAGCTTGACCTCGACCGCTACGGGACCCTTGGGGCCATTGCCCATTTCGTACTGCACCTGATTGCCCTCGATGATGGGCTCAATCAGGTTTTTGGCGTGGACAAAAAGGCTCTGACCCGACACATCGTCAAGGATAAATCCATACCCTTTTTCCTCATTGAAAAACTTGACCCGGCCGGTGTGTAAGCTTTCCTCTGCCTCCAGTTCCTCGTCCTTGGGAACAGAGACGCGTATGTCTTCGAGTCGAATCTTCGTTTTGGCCTTGGGATCAGGCGGGGTCTCGGTAAAGTGGCCAAATTCGTCGACATACATAATGTCGCTGGTCTGGGTCAGCTCGCCGGATTTTTTCAGTTCCCGCCGGGCAGCTTTGGCTTCTTTCTTTCTTCTTTTCTTCTTTTCTCGTTCTTTTTTGCTGAAGGTGTCTGCCATTAAGCAATCTGATTTTAAGGAAAAAAAAAACGCTTGCTTACCGTTTTCGACAGGCAAGCTTGCTGTGAATTTTCCAAGATACGAAAAAACGGGTACTTATGAAAAATCGGCACCAATTGACTACGCCTCCCATCCCAGAATGTCCGAACATAGGAAAAACGCTTATCTTTTGACCTGCCTGTCATTACTACGACTACGCCCAATGAAGAAACGCCTCTCCCTGCTATGGCTCTGCCTGGCCCTCACCGCCACAGCCCAAACCGACGATGCCGCCTAGCGTGCCCGCTAGATTACCTCCCCCAAAGTAAAAGCGCAGAACCTGAGAGCCCACATTGAGGCTGATCCCCGAAACAGTGACGGTGTCATACACCTGCCCGCCACCTGTACCCGCAAAAACGGGCAATTCGCCCAGATCGGTAAAGGTCCCGTCTTGCTCTTCCCGCTGAATAAGCAGAGGGCCATCACTCCCGGGGCTGGAAGCAACCACAAAGTTGAAGTCGTAGGTCTCAGCCGCCAGCACATCCACGGTATACTCCCCCCACTCATCGGCATTGGCGTAGCCGATGTTGGTTCCCGCCCCCACTTCGATGTCGATGCCGTCATCATCCCGGTACTCGGGGCTGCCGGCCGTGACGGCCTTGTTTTCTTCTTCGATATCATGATAGGCGACGCCCTCGCCTCCCAGGTTGTAATTTTCTGCCTCGATGGTCCCGGGCAGAATGACGGGCGCGCCCAGATGGGGATACTGGGGGATATCTGTCCCTTCCACCTCAATGGTGAAGGTCATTTCTTCGGAGGTGTTGTCAACAAAGGTGATCAGCAGGGTCGCTTCGTAGGTCCCCCCGAAGTCATAGGTCACCGTGACGTTCTCGGCGATAGAGCTCTCAGGCGTCCCCCCGGGAAATTCCCATAGCCGAGTCTGTACTTGGGTCGAATTATCGGTAAAGGTCACCGATTCGCCGGTGAGAATAGAGGTACTCGAGGCCGTAGCCACCAGCTACCCCTTCTCAAACAGCTCGACCACCCGTGGCTCCTGCTAATAAGAGGAGACAAAGAAAAGGGCCAGCATAAGCAGCCACCCACTGGTGGCCGATAGGTAGTTGTAGCGAGTCATAGCTTTGCGGTTGATAAATGGTTCATCGCAAAGCTTTGTACTTCATTTGTCCCAAGAGGGGGAGAAAAGTCCCTCAAAGGGGGGCTAAATATGCGCTTTTGCCTTCCTCCCTTTCCTGGCCGGAAAACAACCCGGTTTTGCAAGGGGTCGTATCCAGGCTCGTATCCCGGAGGCGACAGATACCCGGACCACCCCAGGGCGATCATTCACCCCCAAACCTTACCTCACTGCCAAACCATTTCATTTTTCTTCGGGTTTCTCCGGAAGAAAGCCGTATGTTACGTTGTTACTACTCGCAACTCGCATCCCATGACTGTATTCATTCGCATACTGGTGTTGGGCTTATTTTTTCTGGGTAGCACCTCGCTGGCGCAACCCACCTCTCCCCAACTGCGAAAGCTGAAAAACCCCAAACACCAGCAACACGCCCAGCGGGTCAAAGCCCTCGTGTCGGCGGAAACAGAGGCCAAAGAGATCGAGACGGCCCTCCATCCCGACAAGTCGGTCTATATCCTGCGGGTCCGGCGAAATAAAAATCGCCAGGACCACCGTAATTTCACCCCCGCCGAGCCCGACGGCCCGGAGGATCTAAAGGAATTCTACTATCAAAGCCGCCAGCAAGCGCGTCGCCTCAAATACCCAAAATGAGCTGCTTCCCCGGTGGAAGCAGCCCATATGGGACTTTGGAACCGCGGAAACAGATCAAAAGGCGTAGACCGCCCCGAGCAATACCTGCCCCGCAGTGGGACTGGGGGCTCCGCTGCTATCCAGAAACAGCTCGGTGCTGCCGACATCAAAGCGGATTTCAGGGATAAAGATCAAATCTCCGCCACCGATGTTGCCCGACAGGGTGATGGCCTGAACGTTCCCGGACTCATTTAGCCCGAGGGCATTGCCCGGCCCATCGACGGAGAAGTACTCATACCGCAGCCCGATCGCGGCGGCACTCGTCACGGCATAGTTGAGGTAGAGCGCTGCCCCGGCAAAGGAGGTCGCCGTATCCGCGCCATTGTTGTAGTTGGCGGCATTGAGGCCGACCATCAGGGCGTCATTGATCTGATAGGTCGTGGTCAGATCCATTTCGGTGCCATCGGCCTTGCCGGTGATGAAGTTGAAATAGGCATCCCAACCGTCCACCAGGGACAGCGACAACTGGGCGCCGATGCTGGTCGGGCCGATCTCCGGATCAGCGGTATACACATTCCAGGGGTTAAAGGCCCCTACCATAAGGCCGATTTTCTCCGTGAGGGCCACATCCAGCTTGACCCCGGCATTTTGGAAGGGGCCATTGGTAAAGAGATAGGAGGTGGAATAGTTGAAGTTGCCGGTGGGAGAAATGATTTCATACCCGACAAAGGTTCCCATATACCCGCCGGTGATGGTCAGTTTTTCCGTCAGGGCATAGGAGACATAGAGGTTCTGGATGCGCGGGGCAAAGGCCGCCACATCAATCGCCCCCTCCCCCTCGCCGATGGTCCCCAGCAGGGGCGCCGGCCCGGCCGACCCGGCATTGCGCGGGCCAAAGGCAATTTCTCCCTTAAATGAGGCCTTACCACTGGATTTTTCGAAGGCCAGGTCCAGCATCCCGATGGAGAGGGAATTATGGTCTTCCCCAAAGCTGGTCCCGATATTGGCCTGGCCGGAAAAATCGTATTTGTAATAGGTGTCGACCGAGCCAGAGATCACCAGCTTGCTTTCTTCTTCCTCCTGCGCCAGCAGGGGAAAGGCAACAAGCATGGAAAGCAGAAGTAGAAAGGAGTGTGTAACTTTCATCGTTTAGATTGTTGACAAAACCAAGGGAAGAAAGAGGAATAGCAGTCCCACCCCGGCAGACATCTTGCGGGGTAATTGATAGGGTGTGGTGGAACAGACCAGTAGCCGACAGGGCAGAGTCTAGCCCAGGGGCCTGCAGGGTCGATCGATCAGACCGGTGCGGGCAGCGTTTGGGCAAGCCCGCCGCTGGCAGGGCTCGTCTGAATGCCCTGCCAGCGCCTGACGGCAGATCGCGAGGGGGAGGAGCCGAATGGCTCCCGCCCTGCGGCTATTCATCAAAAATGATGGTATAACCCCGGATGCCATGCTCGTGGCTATCCAGTCCGGAGATTTCGTGCTCTTCGGATACCCGAATCCCAAAGGTGCGCTTCAGCAGGAAGAAAAACAGAAACGCACTGCCAAAGGCCGCCAGCCCACACAGGGCCACGCCGGTGAGTTGATAGACAAACTGGGCCAGGCTGGCCTTGGCCCCGAATATGCCTACCGCCAGGGTGCCCCAAATCCCGCAGGTCAGGTGTACCGAGACGGCGCCCACGCAGTCATCGAGCTTCAAGCGGTCGAGCGAAACCGCCGACAGGACCACCAGGCAACCCGCCACCAAGCCGATAAACATGGCCGCATAGGGGCTCATCTGGTCGGCTCCGGCGGTGATCCCTACCAGACCCGCGAGGATGCCGTTGAGAACCATCCCCAGGTCGAGGCGCTTGAAAACAAAATAGGCGGTAAAGAGGGCTCCCATCGCGCCGGCCGCGGCGGCGAGGGAGGTGGTCACCAGAACCAGAGAGGTCGCAGATGGATCAGCCGACAGGACAGACCCGCCATTAAAGCCAAACCACCCCAGCCAGAGCAAGAATACCCCGATGGTGGCCAAAGGCACACTGGAGCCCGGAAAATCATTGATCTTTCCATCTTCGTACTTGCCGATACGCGGGCCTAGCAGGATGACGCCCGCCAGCGCGCCCCATCCCCCCACGGAGTGTACCAGGGTGGACCCGGCAAAGTCGTAGAAGCCGACCGACTCACCCCCCATAAAGCTCAACTCGGACAAAAAACCTCCGCCCCACTGCCACGAACCGATGATCGGATAGGTGAGCCCGACGAAGAGAAAGGTAAACACCAGATAACTCGTGATTTTGATCCGCTCGGCTACAGCTCCCGATACAATCGTGGCTGCCGTCGCCGCAAACATCCCCTGGAACAAGAAATCGGTCCAGTAGGTATAGCCGCCGTCGGCATAGCCCGCTCCCATGCCGCCATCACCCGGATCCAATACGAAGCCGGCAAAGCCCAGAATACCATTGAAGTCGCCCGGGTACATCAGGGCAAAACCAAAGAAGGCGTAGGTCAACAGGCCGATCACCGGAGTCAGGGTGTTCTTAAACAAAATGTTGACGGTGTTTTTCGATTGGGTGAAGCCTGCCTCCACCCCGGCAAAGCCCAGGTGCATGATAAATACCAGGGCGGTACACAACATCATCCACACATTGTTTCCCGTAAAAATGGCATCCGTGGCCGTAACCTCCATGGAGCCTTGTACGCTCGCGACGGCACTCGCCAGCGAATCGGCCAGTTCGCCCTTTAGAGCGACGGATAGAGAGTCAAACCTTTCATCCATAGTCTTCGATTTTTGGGGTAAAACAATCCTGCAGACCCTGCCAGGGGACTGTTGAGCCTGCTTGATACTTGAAAAAATTGTAATCCTAGGACTAATTTCAAGAAAACCCATAAAAAATCAAAGCAATTATTGAAAAATGTTAAAATTTCATATGCAAGACCTCAAGCCCATTTGGGCGCAAATCGACCCCACGCATTCATCATACTCTCAGGCTCCCGTCCCCTTCTCAAAAACTAAGTCACTAATATTC
>RFHL01000825.1 GCA_003696875.1 Bacteroidota bacterium
ATGCAAGCCAGCGGCCCGTGCGAGGCATGATCTGCATGAGCCCGCGGGCCCCGGAGCGGCTGACGGCATCCTCCCGAAAGAGACTCTCCTGACGCATCAGTGCATAGACTGCCTCGAGTTCAATGCCGTACTGCCTGCTGTATCGTCGGACGATCGGGAGGTAGGGGCGTGGATAGAGGGTCTTGAGAAGCCAAGTTGGCATCGAAAAGGGATCCTCGCTGATGCCCAACTCACGGATGTAGGCTCTCGTATAATAGACGCTGTAATTCAGATTTTCGCTCCGCCGCCCGATCCACGAGAGCCTGCCATAGCGCTCCTTGGCTGAGGCATCGGGGTAGAGGGCGCTTAGGGTTTCGTTCCCAAGACGGAAGTAGCCAAATCGATAGAGCCAAAGGAGGCTTTCGCTTACCTGGTATTTGGAAGAGCGAAGCTCGCGTTCGGCACGCAGGGCCTTGTCATCCAGATAGGGGATGGGGCGGCGGCGTGCAAGAAAGCGGATGGCTGGAGTTTGGCCGCCATGCAGGGAGAGCCAGTGCAGGTAGCCCTTGCGGTCATGCACGGAGAACCAGTCCCGAACGAAGCTGCGGTGCCGCATCGCGGGGTCCTTTGCAAAGCGATCCCAAAAGGCGCCCGCATAAAAGGAGCCGGGGGCCTGCGAATAGAAGTACTCATCGAGCCTTTTTTGTCCGATACGGTTTTTTGTGTGCTCAAAGTAGCGCGAGAGCCAGTAGATGAATCGGCCGCTCCCGGTATGGCGTGGGAGGCCCTCATGCGCCTTTCTCCAGTAGGCCGCATTGGCCCAGCGGAAGTGCTCGGGATCGCTTCCAATCAGAAAGGCAATCAGCCGATCCTGCGTGTCATAATCGGATGGAAATTTATGTAAATATCTTATTAGTTCCTTAAAGTAGCTTTGCCTGCGTCCTGTCTTTTCCAGGGCGTCGAGATAGGCGATCCATAGCGATCGTTTCCGGGAAAAGACGTGCCCATAATGCTTGAGAAGATTTTGTATATCCCTCCACTTCTTTTTTTGCACAAGGGCACGGGTCCAGTCAGCCAGGATCTCCGGTTGTAAAGAAAGCTCTGTATAAGACCTCCTGCTGAGTTCCGGTAGGAGCCTTGTCTGGGAGCTCAGGATCAAAAAGAGGCCGTCGTGGCGCAGGCTGTTTCGATCCACACTGGAGAGGAGCCTTGTTGCGGGGAGGGCACGTTTCAGGCTTGCTAGCTCGTCTGCTTTCATGTGGGGCACAAA
>RFHL01000826.1 GCA_003696875.1 Bacteroidota bacterium
ACGAAGACCTGTGGGGCGGCGTTGCGCAGGGTCAGGTTGCCGTCGAAGTCGACGGAAAGCGAAGGCACGTTGCGCAAGGCGTCCACGGCGGTCCCGCCGGTGGCAGTGGCATTGCGATCCACCCGAAAGACCTTCTTGTCCAAGGCCAGGGTAACTGTAGCGCCTTCGGCTTCGATCACGACCTCATCCAGGACGGCGTCCTTGGGCTCCAGGGCGATGTTGCCCAGGTCTTTGTCGAGATTGGGGCGTCCCCCACCGGGTGACATGAAGCTTACCGGCTGGGTGAGGCTGGCAAAGCCCAGCAGCGAAATGCGCAGCTCGTAGCGGCCCCGGGCGGGGATTTCCTCCAGGCTAAAATCGCCATTGGCTTCCGAAATCTGGCCAGCGACCAGTTTTTCGGAGGTCTCGCCGGTGCTGTCCTGGCTGATGGCCCACAGCTGCACGGCGGCATAGCTCACGCCGTCGCCCGCCTGGTCGACGACCTTGCCATAGAGGCGGCCATTCATGCTGAAGCCACCGGCGCCGCCAGCCCCCCCCCCGGCCCCAGGCCATTGGGCAAAACCGGCCACCGGCAGGGAGAGCAAAATCAGGGTCAAGACGGCCAGGTAGGTTCGAGAGGCAAATATGTTCATAAGAAAAAAATGAAGGGTCAAAGGAAGAAACAGACGAGATGGATATTTTCTGTATCCCTGGAAACGGCCCCGCTTCCCTATTGTTCACCCCTTTTCCCCGGAAATCGATCAGCTCCCATAATCCGTAGATCAAGCCGCACATCTGGGCGATCAGGTCATTCATCGGCAGATTCCGGGGGTTCCTCTATCTCCTGGCGGCCCTTGATCTACGATCCGCCCATTTTCTGGACCAAGTCCGGCAGAGTCATTATCTTGGGAAGAATGGAGCGCAAGAAGCCATACCTCAACCCCCGCCGGATCTTCCCGATCCTCTTTCATGTTATCCTCTGGGGAACCTGGATCGGCCTCCCTATTGTCAATGCGGGCGACAACGACCGCTTCCAGACCTTTGCTATGTGGCTGGCCCCTGGGGTCCTTCTGTCTCACCTGCCCCTGTTCCTGCTCAACACCGAATGGCTGATTCCCCGCATCATGAAGCACCGGGGAATGGGCTCTTACCTGCTGTCCCTGCTGGTGACGGTGGTCGGATTTTCCGCCTTCTATTGGAGCTACAAACAGTTTTTCATCCCCGCGGAGGTGCGCTTTCATCGCAACGACTTGTTCTGGTCTGTCATCCCGGTCCTCTTTGTCACGGCGATCAGCACCGGCTACGGTTTGCTTACCTACTTCAATGACCAGATTCAGGCCCAGGCCGAGGAGAAAGAAGAGCGCCTCAAATCAGAACTGTCTTTTTTGCGTTCTCAGATCAGCCCGCACTTCATCTTCAATATCCTCAACAGCCTGGTCTACCTCATCCGCAACGATACGCCTCTGGCCGAATCGGTGACCATCCGGCTCTCGGAACTGATGCGCTATATGCTTTACAGCTCTGAAGATGCCCAAGTACCCCTCGCCGCCGAGGTTGACTATCTGAGCAATTATATCGGCCTGCAGGAGGTGCGGTTTGGGGAAGACGTGGCCATTCGCTTCCATCAAAAGGGCAATCCGGGCGGACACCCCATCGAACCGATGATCCTGATCCCCTTTGTGGAAAATGCCTTCAAACATGGGGTGGGCATGATTGAGGCCCCGGTCATCGAGATCAGCCTGACAGTGGAGGGCAAGGACCTGAGCTTTCGCGTGCGCAACAAGCTGTCCCCGGACGAGGCCGACAGCAAAGATGCCAGTTCGGGCATCGGCCTGCGCAATGTACGCCGCCGGCTAGAGTTGCTATACCCCGGCCGGCACCAGCTCCAAGCGGGCGAGCAAGATGGCTGGTTTGACGTTTTGCTCTCCCTGGAACTGTCAGAAGCCCGTAACCCTCAGGCGGTTACCGCCTGATCACCGAATGCCCCTGCCTCATGAAACTGCGCTGCCTCGCCGTCGACGACGAAAGCCTTGCCCGTAAGTTGCTGGCCGACAACATCCGGCAGATCCCTTTTTTGGAACTTGTCGGCAGCTGCAAAAATGCTTTTGAGGCCATGGATGTGCTCCAAAAGGAGCAGATTGACCTGATGTTTCTCGACGTGCAGATGCCCGGTATGCTGGGGACGCGCTTTCTGCAAAGCCTGCGGGAAAAGCCCATGGTCATCTTCGTCACGGCCTATGCACACTATGCGGTCGAAAGCTACGAGCTGGAGGTCATCGATTACCTGATGAAGCCCGTCAGCCTGGAGCGCTTTACCCGGGCCGCCTACAAGGCCCTGGAAACCCGGCAGCGCCTCGAGGCGCCCGTTCCAACCCCAGCGACCGCTCCGGTCGCGCCGCCCAGCGATCCCAGCGCCGGGACCTTTTTCGTCAATGTCGAGTACGCCCTGGTCAAGATCGTCATTGCCGACATCCGCTATATCGAGGGCATGAAGGACTACGTCAAGATCTACCTGAGCACCCAGCGAAAGCCCGTCCTGACCAGGGCCACCCTCAAGGGAATCGGGGAGAAACTGCCCGCGGGGTCGTTTATGCGGGTGCACAAGTCCTATATCGTCAATCTGGGACGGATCGACTCGATCCGCAACCACCAGCTCAGCCTGGGTGAGCAGGAGATCCCCGTCTCCGACGCCAACCTGGAAGAGCTGCTCCAGCGGCTGGGGTATACCCGTTAAGTGCCTCTATCGCAGATTGTTATACCGCTTGATCACCTCATTCAGGGCTTTGAAGTCCAGCTTGCCCCGGCTGGCATTCAGATGCTCGGCAATGGCAAGGGCTTTGCGAATACGGCTATCGGTGCTTTTCACCCGGCTCACGATGTAGATCAGGTTGCGCTGCTTGCCCGGCGTCAGGGCATGAAAATGGCGGCTCGCCATTTCATCCTGAGCCAGCGTCACCTGTAACTCGTCCGGCATAGGCATGCCATACTCGGACTGGTCTGCCTCCAAGCGGATCTCAACAGGGTCGCCCAAAGCGAGCCCCAATTGGTCTCGAACCTGCTTGTTGATCAGAATGAAATAGGCCCCATCCTTCGGCATGAGCGCCGCATATATGGTGTGGTGGCCCTGCAGGTGACAGACTACCCGGCGGTGTTCTCCCTGGACAAAGGGGGCTGCCTGCTCGGCGGAAACGGGCAGGTAGTATCCCCAGAGCGGGGAATCGGGAAAGCGGGACAGAGGGGCTATAAAGGTCACGGCGACCGGTGACTATGAGGTAGATAGAAAAAGGCAGGTCGCGGGAGAAGAAAGGTAAGGAAAATCGGGAAAAAGACCCGCAGGCTATTAACGCCCGGGCTTCTAGCCCGGATATGCGTCACCGCGATACGCCATACGGCGACCCGGCCTGGAAGTCCGGGCTACCCATCTCCCGGCGGGGCTTGGCCCCGCGATTGGACCTCCCTATCAGGCTTCCAGTCCGGATCATCCCATCATTCCCCTTCCCCTCAATTCACATCCTCGCCCCGGCCCAGTTTCTCAATCATAGAGGCAACACTGCTGGCATTCAGGCGGTCGCCTTCCGGCACGTTGTCCTGGGCCATTCGGGCATGCTTGAGGGCTTTCTTGTATTTGCCCTGAGCGGAGTAGCCCCGCGCGAGTCCCACATGTACCGGCCAGGTATCCGGATAGCGCTCGGCATTCAACTCAAACACGGCCACGGCCTCATCCACTTTCTCCTGGGCCAGCAGCTGCCGTCCGTATTGATGAATCTGAAAAACGGAGGCCGTGGGATGGGCAATGGCCTGAGACATGAGCTCGGCGGCTTCGGTCTCCCGCTCCAGCGCCAGTAGTACCGCGGCCTTGGTGCTCAGGGTCGCAAAGTTGGCTTGCCCCACAAAGGGTCCACTGATGGCCATATCGGCCCAGGTCAGGGCCTCTTCCAGGTTGGTCTGCTGTTGCAGGCAGAACTGCACCGCCTGCACCCAGTTTTGCCACATAAAACCCTGGTTGTTGGTCAACTCGGCCCGCACCTGATCCAGGTACAAATCGATCATGCCCGGAACTTCAATCTCAAAGGGGATGGCCAGTTCTTCCCAGGACAGGACCGCCGTACACCGGTCCAGTTGGCGGTCGCGAAAGCCATAGGTGAGCCACTCGTGATAGGGAGCCTTTTCGGGCACGACCGATATCCGCAAGGCGTCATGCCCCGCATCGTAAAAGTAGCTGCCCCAGGCCTGGTAGTCCCGGGACAGAATCAGGGTCCAGGGGCCATTTTCGGCAGGGATGAGATGCAGGCCATAAGAACCGGCGGGAAGGGGTTTCCCGCCCACCCGGACGTCATGCGAGACCGTGAAAACGGTATTTTCATTGGCACCGGCGCGCCAGGGGATCTCCTTGGCCGTGCCAAAGCCATTCGGAGCCAGGCCCCAGGGGACCAGTTGGCCCCACACTTTTCCCCGGCGATCGTCGCCGTTGGGAGCGGTCACATCGGGGCTGTGGTAGGTAATGGTCACCGAGGCCAGCCCCATATACTGGGTAACCCCGGCCCGCTGGTTGCCGCCAGAGGGCGGCAGCGTGAGTTGAGCCAATAGTCCGGATGCCCCAAAGGCCATCCAGCCAAGCAAACAACAAAAGGTAGGTAGAAGGGTACGCATGGAAAAAGGTCTTTAAGTGATCAAACAGAAGCAAGCCGTCATGCCGAGACGGTATCAGAAATAAACACAGCCCGCGGCCAGGAAGCCAGCACCTCACCGGTTTTAGCAGCAATAACCGGATCGATCCGGTGCTTTGCCCTGACCCGATACCCAAAGAATCCGGCCGCCACAGTTTGCGCACCCCCGGGGATTTTGTTTTTTGGGGCATGGAAGCACGCTGGTTTCTGCGCATCTTCTGGGGACTGGCCCTGGGCCTGCACCTGGGCTTTGGGCTGTGGCAACTCCACGCCCAGAGCTGGCATCTGGTCGACTCGCACGAGTATGTCTGGGTGGCCGAAAACCTGCGCAGCCAGGGCTGGCTTTACAGTGGCGACCCCGAGGCCCCCTTTCGGGCCGATCACCTCAGCAAACGTCCCCCGGTCTACCCTATCTGGCTGCTGCTGAGCCGTCTGCTGACGGGCTCCTATCTATCGGTCGTGGTTTTGCAAGTCGGCATGAGCTTGCTATCCCTCCGGCTCATGCTTTGGCTATTGGATGCCTGGCGGGTGCCTGTCCGCTGGCGCTGGCTCATGCTGCCCGCCCTGGTGCTGAGTCCCGGCCAATTCATCTACCCCTTTTGGTTGATGACCGAAAGCTGGTTTCAGCTCCTGCTCACCGCCTGGCTGGTGACGGCCCTACAGGCCTGGCGACAGCCAGGCCGCCCCTGGCTCTGGGCCAATGCCGGCCTGCTCGTCCTGGCTATCTTCACCAAGCCAGTCATGTACCTGTTTGGCGTGCCTTATCTGCTGCTGGTCGGAGGGCTGGCCTGGCAACGCCGGCAGCCGCGCCTGTTGCTGCCGGCGATCCTGCCGCTCCTACTCACGCTGAGCTATATGGGCTGGCAGGGCCAGCGCAGCGGCTGGTTCCATTTTTCCTCTATCCAGAACCTGAGCCTGCTGCAATACAGCACCCACAACCTGCTACGCCAAACCCTGGGACCCGAGGAGGCCCTCCGCCTCACCGACGAGATCTGGTACGCCGCCCAGGCAAACCCGGATTTTGCCGAAGCTCAGCAAGCCTTGCAAGCGGCTTGTTTTGAACAGATCGCGCGCTTCCCGCTGGCCTACCTGCGCCTGCACCTGCAGGGCATGGGGCACTTTTTCCTGGACCCCGGCCGCTTTGACCTGTACACCTTTTTGGGCTGGCAAGCCCCCGAAGCCGGGCAGGGGCTTACGGCTGCCTTCAGTGCCGGCGGCTATGCCGGCATCTGGCGCTACCTGCAGGCGCAGGGGCCGGGACCATTTGTATTGCTCTTACTGGTAGCCCTGGCCAATCTCGCCAAACTGGCGGGACTGGCGCTCCTCCCCTTCAACCGCCGGATTCCCCGGCTCGAACGCGGGCTGCTGCTCCTCCTCGTCCTCTACCTTGCGGGCCTCACCGGGCCTTCGGGGGCGGCCCGCTTTGCGCTGCCCATACTCCCCTTGCTCCTCGTTGCCCTGGCGGCCAGCCCGGGCGTATTTGTCCGTTCTCAAGCCTGAGGTCACACCTATGTCCCGCTCCCTGCTCTCCATTCACCTGGCCGTGCTGCTCTTTGGGCTGGCGGGTCTTTTTGGCAAATGGATTGACTTGCCGGCCGAAGGCATCGTCCTCGGGCGCACCTTTTTTGCCGGGCTCTTCCTGCTCGGATGGAGCCGGGCCCGTGGCAACAGCCTCCGGCTGCCCAGCCGAGTGGACTACCTTCGCCTGCTCTTTCTGGGTCTGGTCCTGGCCTTTCATTGGGTAGCCTTTTTCCGGGCCATCCAGTTGTCGACGGTGGCCATCGGCCTGCTGACCTTTTCCTCTTTTCCGTTGTTCACCACCTTTCTGGAACCCTGGGTTTTTCGCGAGCCCCTGCGGGCTCGGGCGGTGGGGCTCGCCCTGCTGACCTTGCTGGGGGTCGCGCTGGTGATCCCGCCCCCCAAGCTCTCGCCAATGTACTTCGAAGGGGCCCTCTGGGGCCTGGCGAGTGGAGCCTCCTTTGCGGTGCTGTCCCTGCTCAACCGGCGCTTTGTCAGGCACTTTCCGGGGCGCACCGTGGCCTTTTACCAAAACGTGGGCGCCTTCGTGGCGCTGAGTCCCTTTCTGCTGCTGCTGGAAAAGGCCCCCGGTCCCAGCGACTGGGGCCGCCTGATCCTGCTGGGTGTGGTCTTTACCGGCCTGTCCCACACCCTCTTCATTCAGGGCCTGCGTGAGGTCAAGGCCCAGACCGCCAGCATCATCACCAGCCTGGAGCCTGTTTACGGCCTGTTGGCGGCCTGGCTCCTGCTGGCCGAAGTCCCGGGCC
>RFHL01000827.1 GCA_003696875.1 Bacteroidota bacterium
GGGGCACATATGCGGGGGCGCTTTCCGGTTTGCATCGGAGGGGCGGAGTCCCTTTTCAACCCCGGATTGAATCTTGGTAACGCTTGCATGCAGTCCGACCCCTACGGCGTCGACTACCCTGTGGGCTTGTGCTACCAAGGTGCGACCGCTCTGCGGTCGAAGGCTTGCTTCAAACCCCGTAGGGGTTTAACCTTGGTAGCACCGGCATATATATATCCCCTCGACCCTGTAGGGGTCGGACCTTCGCCGCGATGGGCATGACGAAAAGGCTGTGGCGTTACAACCTAAACCGGCTCCCCCGCGCCCGCTCAGGTCCGCCTGTTATTCGTTCTGGCAAAAGCCGGGCGCACGACCCAACTGGCTTTCCTTTTTTGGTTGACCACAATCCACCAAAAGAGAAAAACACTCAGGGCGACCGTGGCAAGCGTAAAGACCCACTCCGGGAGGATGGCACTCACATCCACCAAGAGTCCATCGCCGGGGAATACGCCATACCCGAACAAGGCGGGTAGCCGAAACCAATAGTAACAAGACACCGCCGCGGCAGCGAACACGGCAATCAGTCGTTTTTCCTCAACAAAACGGTTCAGCAGCAAAAACAACCCCCCACTAGCCAATAGCCCCATCACCGGCATGTGATAAAGCCCCAACAATTCTCCCCAACTGCTGACCCCATGGGAATCCGGCACCTGAAACCACCCCCAGACAAAGCCGGGGAAGGCGCCAGCCATCAGATAGCCACTGGTCTTCTGAGTGAGGGTCTTTTTGAGGGAGAGGGGATTAATGCCCGGGGTACTGTCCGGACAGGGCCTGACGCATTGGTGGCAGGCGCCGCAATGGGCATTGGGCAGGGTCAGGCGGTTGGTGAGCCCATAGAGTTTTTCGACCGGATGAACGGGGCAAAGGCCTGAACACCAGGCGCTTTTCCATTCGTAGAAAAAACCCAACCCAAAGGCCACGGCCCCCAGGGACAATACCAACAGCCCGGTGGCGGGGCCATTCAGGTCAAAGAAGGCATGACGAAGCGGAACGATCAGAAACAGGGCCAATACGCCCATCAAATTGAGCCGGCTGGTCTGGGTGGGGGTTAATGTCTTCCTTTGGGACGTACCCCAATGTCTGGGCAAGAGGGACGTAAAAGCCATCGGGCAGAGGTTCCGCCACACTCCCAGGGCCAGCACCAGCAAGGCCGGCGCCAGGGGAATGAGGAGGTTCCAAAACAAGTCAATGCCCAGTTCCGGATAGAAGAACAGGCAGAAAAGAATGGCCAACCCCATGAGCCAAACCAGCACCTGAAAGGTGCGCCATATGAGGGTAGAACGCCGGGATAGCCCGGTTCCGGACGGGTAAGTAGTAGTCGTCATAGCTTTCAGAACGGAAAGATAAGGAAGAGTTGTGAGCAGACAAACGAGAAGCGTTTTCTCTCCGGGCACATTCCGCCCCCACCGGTCCATAAACGGGGAGGTACCAGAGCGGGAAGTTCGCCTGAGCGATGGAGATATGCGCGCTATTTCAGATGTTGTGCAAGTATGCTACCTTACAAAACATGCAGGCCTCCTCCCTTAAACTGAACCAGAAAGTCGCCATCATCACCGGTGCCACCAGCGGCATGGGCAAGGCGATCGCTCGGACATTTGCCGCAGAAGGCGCTTCAATCGTCCTTTCGGGCCGCAACGAGGCGCGGGGAGAAGCCTTGTTATCGGAGTTGAGGGCCATCCATTCCCGGGTGATATTTGTGCCGGGAGACATCAGTCAGGCCGCCGCAAACGAGGCCCTGGTGGAGGCGGCCCTACGCACCTTTGGTCGCATCGACCTGCTCTCCCTCAACGCCGGGGTGCTGGGCTTGGGTTCGGTAGCCAAACTCCCTGTCGAGACCTGGCATCAGACGATCGATACCAACCTCAGTGCCATCTACTACCTCTGCCACCATGCCATCCCGGCCATGCGCACCAGTGGGGGCGGCAACATCATCATCAATGCTTCCATCGCCGCTTTCAAGAGTTTTCCCAATCACCCCGCCTACTGTGCGTCCAAAGCCGGTGCGGTGGCCTTGATGCGGCAGATGGCGGTGGAATATGGTCCGCATATCCGGGTCAATGCGATCTGCCCGGGGCCGGTGGACACGCCCCTGTTGTGGGATTCGGCGGCGGGCTTTCCCGATCCGGAACATGCCATATCGGATGCAGAAAAAGCGACCTTGTTGCAGCGCCTCGGCCAGCCGGATGACATTGCCCAACTGGCTTTGTTCCTGGCTTCGGAGGCGTCGGCCTGGATCACCGGAGCCAGCATCAACATTGACGGGGGGATCTTGAATCGATAAGCAGACATGCTTCCACGCATGCAGACTGCCCGCCCTGTCCAACTGTCTCCAGAATTTTTTCATTATCTTTCCAAAACGGGTATTCTCCTTGGAGAAATACCCGATCACTGCTTATGCCCAGGCCGTCTTTTCCCATCCAAGCCGTACGCACCTGGCAGGTTTTACCGTGGGTAATCTGCCTGCTGTTGGGCATGGGGCGGGGGTATGGGCAGAATCAGCCCGTGCGCGCACCCGGGCTTCGCTTCGAGCACCTCACCACTCAGGATGCCTGGCCTCGGAAAAAGTCCTATCGGTGGCACAGGACCCCACGGGCTACCTGTGGATCGGTACCCATGAGGGCCTGCATCGATTTGATGGATACGAGCTTAAGTGCTATCAGCACGACCCCAGGGATAGTACTTCGCGATCAAACAATGTCTGTGAAGCCATATATGTGGACAGAAAGGGCACCTTGTGGGCATGGATTTTGACAGCGTAGATCTAGCCTTCATCGCCTAAGACGGAGCAGAATTTGAGGAGGTCGCCAACCCTTCTCCTTCCGGGATCAATCCGAGCGCCCGGGTGAACCGGGTAAACAAAACGGCCGGGTCCCCGCGCTGGGCAGGGGTCGAGGCGGACGTGTATGAAATCGCCCTCGATCTGAGGCCCATCCTGACGCAAAAAGTCTTTTCAGGCACCACGGGCGTGGTCCGCTTCATGCTGGACGACGAGACCACCGGCAGCGGAAGACTCCGGATTGATCTGGACTATGGTCCCTCCGACGTCAACACCTGGGTGCAACTGGTCTGTGATTTCAGCGAAGGGGTCGGCGAAGTCTATGACCAGCTCAGGTTGAATTATAACAACCAGAACACGACCACGGAACCCTGGTACTTCGATGATGTGATGGCCTGGCCAGACACCCACACCCCCACCAGCGTGGAAGAAGCCCCCATCGAGCTGATCTCAGTCTATCCCAACCCCTCATCAGGTATGTTTCAAGTGGACACCCAAACCGCCTTCCCGCTGGGCAGTGCCTACGAACTCGAGGTCCTGGATGTGCAGGGACGATCTGTCCTCCGGCAGCAGGTCCTGGCGCAGGGGCAGCCGGTAGCAGTTGATCTCCATGCGCAGCCCACGGTCTGTACTTCCTGCGCCTGCGGGGAGCTTCGCTCCACTACGTCAAGACGATTCAGAAATCGGAATAGGCAGGCAGTTTCCCCCTGGGTGCGCTGCTGAAGAGCCAGGAACTGAAGTTCCCCGTTTCTCTGGAAGCCATCGATATGAGGCACAAGGATGACCGATTGGATCATCTTTGCGCCTTTTTTCCGCAGGCCTGTTTCCTATCATAGACGGCGTTTTCTTCAATAGTCCAGGGCCCTTAAATGGCAAAAAGTTAGGAGAGGACGGCAGAGGGCTCTACGCCTTGAGTGGCGTTCGGTTATTTCTGCTGCCTTTCAGGAGGGGGGCAGAGACTTTTCTTTATGGAATACGCAATATTCTAAAAACCAGTGTTTTACAAACGCGCTGTTCCCCCCGAGGCAAAATAGGTGCTAGTCTTTTTGGGGCGATGGGGAATACGTGCAGCAAAGGAGAGGCCTGCCAGGTGAATCTTGACCATACATCCTTTCACGCTTTATTCACCTAGCCAGCTTCATTATGAACCGTATTCTCCCTCTGCTGCTGCTCGGCCTGCTGGCCGCTGTCGCCCCAAGGAGCCCACACGAACACGCCCTGAGGAAGCAGGAAGGGGAAGGCCCGTCTACCTCGAAGCGGAATAAACCTCCTGCGGCACGCTCCCTTTCAGTTCCGTCAGCAGCACATGCTCCACGAGTTTGTCAGGGTCGCTGAACGAAACCTGTTCTCCCCGCCTTGTCTCGGTTTTTTGGGCGCGGCAAACGGGTTCATTGGGATCCTGGTAGGTGTGTAATTCAGACCGGTCTGTTCTGGCATGAATCGCCGTGCCGGCCCGCATCAAAATGTCCCGCCCCTTTTTCCCGGAGATGTCGCTGTGGGCGAATAAGGCTTCCATTTCCGTCATCGCCGCTCTCTTTTCAGGGCTCCCCGGACGGTAGCCCTTTGATTCATGGTATTGAACGATGGCTGCGATGGCCACATCGGGCTGCACCCCCTGGGCGATCAGGCGCTTTAGGGCCAGCACATTGAAGGCACTTTCTTTTCCGCTGAACAGGTCGCGGGTAGCTCGGTCATATTTGGCCTCAATGTTCCTCAGCACCTTCTTGCTAAGCGGTTTCACGGGTTTGGCCGCAGACAAGGACGTAGGAAAACTCCCACAAATGACGCCCGCCAGCAAGAAAGGAATCAGCTTGTTTGGGAACGAAAAGAAGGAGGAACCAAAAGCTCCGAGTACCAGTTGGGCAAACCTATCCATGGTGTTTTATTGATCGTAATATCCTGAAGAACGGTATATAATCGCCTTTTTCCACCCCTTTTGCCCTGAAGGGATAGTTCTGGAGGCAGAACCGTTCCTTTTGCGGGGCCAATGGTCCACCTACTCAGCCCCTCTCCGGTCTCATGTAAGGTTCGCCGTCCATTGGGGCGGGATCTTTCCCGCGCACCGGAAACGCCGAGGTTAGCTTGGTGTTTCTTTTTCGCTCCTAAGTAACGCTCAAAGAATAAAGTCCGCTTTTGGCTTGATCCCTTGCCCGCATACGGCGTCAGAAAAAGCCTCACTTGGCCCGCCAAGCTCGGTTTTTCTTCCTTGTCTGCGCAC
>RFHL01000828.1 GCA_003696875.1 Bacteroidota bacterium
GGGGTGATGGTCACCCCACAGCGGCAGCTGCCCGCGCCAGGCTCCACATGCTCCATCAGGATCTCAAAGAGGCGGTCCACCGCCAGCGGGTTGCGGGAGATCAGCCCCACCTTGTGGCCCGTCAGGATGTCAAAGTGCACATCGGAAAAGAGGACCGTGTCGTCCATCTTGGCTCCCAGCCCCTCGGCTTCGAGGATCATCTTGCCCGCCTCGCGCTCCTGCTCAAACATGATGGCCGGATACTTGCGGTTTGAGGGGCGAATATCGTCCAGGGTGAGCTTTTCCAGCAGCTTCTTCCGGGCGGTAGCCTGCTTGGACTTGGCCGCATTGGCACTAAAGCGCTGGATAAACTCCTGCAGCTCCTTGCGCTTGTCTTCCAGCTTTTTGTTGCGGTCGGCCCGCTGCCGCAGCGCTAGCTGCGAGACGTGATACCAGAAGGAGTAGTTACCCGTATGCAGGGTGATCTTGCCAAAGTCGATGTCGGCAATATGGGTACAGACCGCATCCAGAAAGTGCCGGTCGTGCGATACCACAATCACAGTGTTCTTGAAATCCCCGAGAAAGTTTTCCAGCCAGCGGATCGCCTCTACATCCAGATCGTTGGTAGGCTCGTCCAGCAGCAGCACATCCGGATTGCCAAAGAGCGCCTGCGCCAGCAGCACCCGCACCTTCTGGTTTCCGTTCAGCTCCGACATCAGGCTGTAATGAAAGGCCTCTTCCACTCCCAGGTTGCTCAGCAGTTCGGCTGCCTCGCTCTCGGCATTCCAGCCGTTCAGGTCCTCAAACTCCGCACTCAGGTCCCCGGCCCGCAGGCCATCCTCCTCAGAGAAATCTGGCTTGGCATAGATCGCCTCCATCTCGGACTTTACTGTCCACAGTTTCTCATTGCCCATCAGCACCGTTGCCATCACCGGATGCTCATCATAGGCATCGTGTTCCTGCTTCAGCACCGACATCCGCTCCCCTGGCGAGAGCGCCACATTGCCGGTGTTAGGATCTATCTCCCCGGACAGGATTTTGAGGAAGGTCGACTTGCCGGCCCCATTGGCACCGATTACCCCGTAGCAGTTACCCGGGGTAAATTTCAGGTTGACCTCATCAAACAAGACTCGCTTACCATAGCGCAGAGAAACATTGGATACCGTGATCATGAGCGGAGAAGTCGCTAAGCGTGAGGAGATTAAGGAGGGATACCGAAGCGAGTAGGGTCCGGATCGGAGGCTGAGGGGCGACCGGAAAGACAAAAACCATTTGGCTATCAATGCCTTA
>RFHL01000829.1 GCA_003696875.1 Bacteroidota bacterium
CGGCAAGTGACGGAGTCGATTGAGGCCCACCTGACCGATGAGCAATTTGGGGTAGAACCCCTGGCGGAGATGGTGGAGATGAGTACGACGCACCTCAACCGCAAGCTCAAGGCCCTGATCGGGCAGAAAGCGGGAAAGCTCATCCGCTCAATGCGGCTGCAGCGGGCGGCGGACCTGATCGCCCAGGAGGCCGGCAACATCTCCGACATTGCCTATCAGTATTGCTTCTCCGATCCGACCAACTTTGCCCGAGCCTTCAAGGTCCAGTTTGGGGTCGCTCCGAGTCAGTACCGGGGCCAGATGACCGGAGATTCAGCCCCCCATTCGGATTGAGACCGAGGCTTTTGCTGTCGAAAAAACCCGTTGGCTATGCCGTCTCGTGGATCCCGGATACGTCCGTGAAGACCCAGCTGGATGCGGCCAATCACCAAATGCCCTATCCGATGGAGGTCGAGGCCACGCTGGCCTTCAATGCCTATTACAGGACGCTGGGGGTAAGCCCGGGCTACATCCCGATGAGACCCATAAACTTTCCGCCAGCGCCACCCAATTATGCGGGCTTTACCTTCGAAAAAGCGGGCCTGGGGTATTTCTACATCGGCATACAAGGCGCCGGCTACCTGTTTTGGAATGCCGCCACCAAAAGTCTGGGACTTGGATCCACTGCCCAAGCCTGGCGGGTGTTCAAGGTAGGAGAAAACCAGTTTCTGATTCTCAATGATACCCAGGGAAAGATGGCCATGCTGGTGCCCCCCAAAATGATGTCCACCGATGCCATGAACCCCAATAACCCCCAGTTCATGAGCGGCCTGGCCAAAGTGACCCTGGCGATTCTCTCCATTCAGGGCACCAACATCTCGCCTCCCGGGCTCTGGAAACTTTTCTGGACGTAGCAGACACTCGGGTTCCCTCCTTTGCTTGTTTCCGAGACCGGAGTCCACGCTTACTACATAACCTCCGCGCCCATCCGGGCAGCTATGATTCAACCGTTTCCCAAGCAGCCCTACCCATGTAGTAGCCCCCCAGGCCAAAGCCTACCTAGAAATGACCTTCTACCTGCGGGCAGGAGGTCATTTCTCTCAACGGGTTCGAACATGGAAATTTTTCTGTCCGGAATGGCTGGTCGCCTGCTTCGAACAGCTCTCCCCGATTTTCCCTACCTTTGGTCCTTCCATATTTGCTTGCCCGATGATGACATATACCCTGACCTTTGCGCGTGCCGCCGAGCAACTGATCGATGTCCAGCTTGAAGCGGAACTCCCTGGCGGACCCAGTACCTTCCGGTTGCCGCATTGGCGGCCGGGACGCTACGAATTACAGCACTACGCCCGCAACCTGGGCGACCTGCGGGCAGAGACCCTGGACGGCACCCCCCTCTCCCTCACTCAGCTCGCTACCCATGCCTGGGAAATCACCCTCCCCGAAGCGGCGAGCATTCGCCTGTGCTACGTATACTACGCCACCCAGCCTGATGCCGGGGGCTCCTGGTTTGATCATGACCAGATCTATGTCAATGGCATCAACCTCTTCCTCTACCGGCAAGAAACCATCGAGGCCCCCTGCAACCTGCGTCTGCAGCTGCCAGCCGGCTATCAGGTAGGCGGCGGCCTGCCCGGACCCGGGCCCGAATACGCCTTTGCCGACTTTCACCAGCTGGTCGACACCCCCTTCTTTGCCAGCCCCGACCTGATTCATCATCAATTTGTGGCAGCTGGCATCCCCACCCACCTCTGGTTCATGGGGGCCTGCCAGCCGGATCTGCCCCGGATCGAAGCCGACATCTGCGCCTACACCGAGGCGCAAGTCCAGCTATTCGGGACCTTTCCCGTGGCCGATTACCACTATCTCTACCTCATGCTCCCCCATCGCTTTCGGCATGGGGTGGAGCACCATAACAGTACCGTCATCACCATGGGGCCGGGCTACCGGCTCATGGAGCCGGCCTTCTACCGTTCCTTTCTCGAAATCTCCTCGCATGAGCTCTTTCACACCTGGAACGTCAAGGCCCTGCGGCCGGCCGACATGTGGCCCTATGATTATCGGCAGGAAAACTACTCCCGCCTGCACTACATCACTGAGGGCATTACGACCTACTATGGCGACCTGATGCTGTGGAAAGCCGGTCTCTGGACGCTGGACGAATGGCTGACCAGCATCAATGGAGAGCTGCAGCGGCACTACAAAATGGGCGGCCATGACCGTATCTCCCTGGAGGAGGCCAGCTTCCGGTCCTGGACCAATGGCTACTCGGCCGAGGGCATCCCCAATCGCCGCATTTCCTTTTATACCAAAGGCTACCTGGTCGCACTCCTACTAGACCTGCGGCTGCGGTTACTCACCGAACATGTGACCAGCCTGGATCAGGTGATGGCCACCTTC
>RFHL01000830.1 GCA_003696875.1 Bacteroidota bacterium
CCCCAACCCCAACCACTTTGCCCGCATCGGGAGCTCGGGTGGGACCTTTACCATTTTCTCCAATCAGGTTCTGGCCAATTCCGACTTTTTCATCGGGGCCTTTCCCGCGGAGTATGGCAATGCCACGGCGGGGGTTTTTGACATCAGCTTTCGCAACGGTAACAACGAACAGCGCGAGTACGCTTTTCAGGCCGGCGTGCTGGGCTTTGATTTCGCCGCCGAGGGCCCTTTTCGCCAGGGGGGCAAAGCGTCCTATCTGGTGAACTACCGCTTTGCCACCCTTAATCTGGTCAATTACCTGATCGACTACATCTCGGTGCCCACCTATTCCGACCTGTCCTTCAAGCTGCACCTGCCGACCGAAAAGGCCGGCACCTTCAGCATTTTTGGCATTGGCGGGCTGAGCAACCGCCTCAAGACTGCCGAACCGGACTCCAGCCTGTGGGTGGAGGACCTCGACCGCTTCGAAAACCGCCTGCGCTCCGACATGGGCGTGGGGGGCATCACCCACACCTACCTGCTGGGCGGGCGCTCGGTCATCAAGAGCGCGCTGGTGGGGAGCTACGCCTTCTTGCAGGACAACAAGCGTTATCTGGAGGAAGATCTCGAATTTCGGCAGCGGGAAATCCGGGAATACCGCCGGCAGCCCCTGACGGCTTCTACCTCCATCACCCATACCTTTTCGCCCCGGCACACCAACAAGACGGGCGTGATGATCACCCGCACCCATCACGACTACACGGCCGAGGACTACGACTACGTGGAGAATCGGCAGTTTACCCTGTCGGATGAGGCGGGCGTCACGCACACCGTACAGGCCTATACCCAGTCTCAGTTTCGTCTGGGCAACCGCTGGACCCTCAATGCCGGCCTGCATTACCTCTACTACGATCTCAATGACCGGCAGTCGCTGGAGCCGCGACTCTCGCTGCGGGTGCAGCTCGATCCCCGGCAGAGCCTGGCCATCGGCTATGGGATGCACAGCCGGGTCGAGCACTGGGCGACCTACATGACCCGCTTTCAGGAAGCCAATGGCTATACGTTGCCCAACCTCAACCTTGACTTTGTGCGGGCCCATCACGGCGTGCTCAGCTATCAGGCCATGTTGAGTGATCATATGCGCTTTCGGGCGGAGGCCTACTACCAGCACCTCTTTTCCGTGCCGGTGGAGGCGGGCGGAACCTATTCCGTACTCAATCTGGAGGAGGTCAATCAGCTGCGGGTACTGGTCAATGAAGGCAGCGGCCGCAACTACGGCATTGATGCCGGGCTGGAGCGCTTTTCGCGCCACGGCTTTTACTACATGCTTAACGGTAGCCTCTTCAATTCCACCTATACCGATGCTAACGGTACCCGGCACAATACGGCCTTCAACACCGGCTATCAGGCCAATTTTCTGCTGGGCAAAGAGTACAAAATCGGGAAAAAGCGGGGCTTCAACTCGCTACTGGGGCTGAATGGGGCCTTTACCCTGACCGGGGGACAGCGCTTTACGCCCATTGATCCGGTGGCCTCGGCGCTGGCGCGGGAGACCGTCGTGGATGAGCGTTTTCCCTTCCAGGGGCAGGATGCGCCGCTTTTCGTTTTCGATTTTACCCTCACCCTGCACCGCAACAAACCCAAGCGCACCGGCATCTGGGCCATCCAGATCAAGAACCTTTTCCAAAGCGCCCCGGCCGAGTACCGGGAGTGGGATGCCTATCTGAACGAGGTGGTTACCCTGCGGGGATCGGGGATTCTGCCCCTACTGAGCTACAAGGTGGAATTCTAGGCAAAAGGTGTTAGTTTAAGGGAAAGCCCCTGTCGCTGATCGCCTCCTGGCCAGGAGGAGGCGATCAGCCTTGGTTTGAGGTTTCCTAAAAACAATCCCCATGGCCTTCCCGGATTTTCCTTTGCCCGCCGCGCCACGCGGCCTGGTCAACTTACCCGTTTCCATCTCCACCGGACTCGGTGGAGCCCTGTTTTTTGGCTGGTTCTTCATGGCCGGCTGCTTGTTGCTGGTGGGCATCAGTGCCTGGCAAGGGAAATATGGCCCCATGGTGTTATTGCTCCTCTTTGGGCTTGCGGCCGGCTACTGGCTGAAAAGCACCTATGACACCCTGAGCCAGCGAAAAGCGGCTTTTCGGGAGGGGAAGGTCGTGCGGGCGGAGGTCGTGCGACACGGCCGGCAGTTTTCCTTTTGGAAATCCAACCGGGACTATACCGTGGTCCTGCGGCTGGAGGGGCAGGGAGAAACCCACCCCCATGTTACGATTGTGCATGCCGGCGTAACTATTTGGGAAACCGCCCCTGTCGGGGCGGAACTGATCGGCCTGGAACATCAGGGGGCCTACTTCTTTGGCGAGTCCATCGGACTGCACTTTCGGGAATAAATCCCCTATCCGATCGTCCCAGCCGATATTTTTCCAAAACCACAATTCTTCCATCGGTATGCG
>RFHL01000831.1 GCA_003696875.1 Bacteroidota bacterium
CGGCACGGTCTTTGGCCCATTGCAGCGGCCAGCGGGTAAAAGGCTGGGAAAACATGCTCTGCAGATACACCAGATCTGGCTGCAGGGCGTCAAGGAGTTCCGAGAGGCGGGAAGATTGCAGGTTGGCCTGAGAAAAGTAGTAAACCTGGCTCCCGTCTGATCGACTGATCCATTGGTTGCTTTCGATCTCGGGATAGGGGGTGCTTGCTCCGTGATCGGTATCGGTCGTGATGATGGAAAAACGAAATTCTCCTCCCAGCGCCTGTACCAGATTGTGGATCGTTTGAATGGGTCCACCGGCCTGGTATCCAGGCAGGTACCAGTCTATGAGGATGGCGATGTGTTTCCGCTTATCCATCGATTCCAACTTGCGACATCCAGTTTTCCAGCACGACCAGCATCCATACCTGCATCCAGGTGACGGTTTTGTCCCGGGCGAGGTAGCGGGTCCAGAGGCGGTCGATTTCACCCGCCTGGAAGACGCCACGCTGGTTCAGGCGGGCCATGTTTTGTGCGCAAAAATCCCGCAGTTCGCCTCGCATCCAGGTATCCCAGGGAAAAACAAAGCCCATTTTGGGCCGGTGGACCAGTTCGTGGGGGAGCAGGTCGCCCATGGCGTCCACCAGGAGCTTTTTGGGATAGGTAGGCGTCTTGTGTGTATCAGGGATGCCCAGGGCGTACTCGACCAGGGTATGGTCGAAGAATGGCACCCGCACCTCCAGGGCATGGGCCATGCTCATCTGGTCGGTGTCCCGGAGCAGGACATTTTGCGTGTAGGTGTGGATTTCTCCCAGCGTAACCTGGCTGAAAGCCGGGAGTTGGTCGGCACGGGCTTGTTCCTCAGGGGAAAAGAGCGTTTCCATGAGGGCCTGCGCCGGGCTGACCTCGCCCAGCAGGCGGGCGATGGCGGTATCCGGAAAAATCTTCCGGAAAACCGGGTACAAAGCCGCAAAGCGGTTGTCTTCCAACTGCATCAGTTCCTGCAGGCGCGCGGTCTTGTGGTTGCGGTAGACCTGACCCGCAAGGGTACCGCCCAGGGCCCGGAGGCCCTGTGGGAGGCCATAGAATCCCTTCATGCCCTTGAGCCGGGCATAGCGCTCGAAGACCGGATAGCCGGCGAAGAGCTCGTCCCCACCCAGGCCCGAGAGGGCCACGGTAAAGCCGGCTTGCTTGGTGGCCTGGGAGACGACATAGCTGTTAAGGCCGTCGCCGCTGGGGTGGTCCATGGCCGCGAGCGCGGCCGGCAGGCCTTCCAGAAAGTCCTGGGGCCGCAGCTTCATGGGATGATGCTCGGTGCGGTATGTTTGAGCCAGCATCCCCGACCAATGGGACTCGTCAAATTCGGGTTCGTCAAAGACGATCGAAAAG
>RFHL01000832.1 GCA_003696875.1 Bacteroidota bacterium
GTAAAGATCAGGTTGAAGAGCCCCAGAAAAGAGGTCGAGAGCAGGGCATTGTCCACGGCCAGACCGGTAACCTTGAAGATGCGGGGGGCATAGTATATGATGGCATTGATGCCGGAGACCTGATTAAAAAAGGCGAAAAAGAAGGCCAGCAGGATCGGCAGCCGGAAAGCCCGGCTGAAGAAGATGCCCATCGATACCTTGGTCGAGGCTTGCCCGGCCTGATAATCGCGCAGGGCGTCCATGCGGGTATCCACGGCAGCCGGGTCGATGCGCGCGATCACCTCCCGGGCGGCGGTCTCGTCGCGCTGGTGCAGATAGAGCCAGCGGGGACTACGAGGGACGGTGAGCACGAGCAGGGAGAAGGCCAGGGCCGGGATGCCCTCGACGCCCAGCATCCAGCGCCAGGCCGACTCGCCGAGGCCGGCGAGGAAGTAGTTGGAGACGTAGGCGATGAGGATCCCCAAAACAATATTGAACTGGAAAAGCGCCACCAGCCGGCCTCGGCTGCCGGCCGGGGCGATCTCGGAGATGTACATGGGCGCCACCACCGAGGAGGCGCCTACCCCTAGCCCGCCCAGAAAGCGGAAAAACATGAAGGAGTAGAGCTCGGGGGCAAGGGCCGATCCCATGGCCGAAAGGAGGTAAAATAGCCCGATCCAGAAGAGGGTGCGCTTGCGGCCGTATCGGTCGGCCGGCAGGCCGCCCAGCATGGCCCCGATGACGGTGCCGTACAGGGCCATGGCCATGGCCAGGCCATGGCTCCACTCGTCCAGCGCCCACAGGCGCTGGATGGGTTGCTCGGCCCCGGAGATCACCGCCGTGTCAAAGCCAAACAAAAAGCCCCCGAGGGCTACAGTCAGGGACCAAAAGATGTGCTTTTGCATAGGGTAGGGTAGTAGTCAGATGAAATCGGACTGTGCCGGACATTCCGGCCCAAAAAGTACGAAGCAATCCCGGACCGCCCAAATGTGGCTTCCGGCCGGGGCCCGGCGCTTTCGCAAGCCTGGCTACCGGCGAAGGATATTTTTTTGCGTAAATTTGGCTCCCTTTGCAAGTGCATATGAAGCGATTGATCCCCCTCGGCCTGGGCCTGCTCCTGGCCTGTAAGACTCCCACCGCCGGCCTGGATCCGGCGACGCACCTGCCCCGGGTGCGGCATCCACGTCAGGTGATCCTGATGATCGGTGACGGCATGGGGATCGGGCAGATTGCCGCCGCCCGCTACAGCGAGGATCGCCCCCTCCACATGGAGCGCATGCCCGTGGTGGGACTGGTGCGCACCACCTGCGCCGATGACCTGATTACGGACTCGGCCGCCGGGGCGACGGCTATGGCTACCGGCAAAAAAACGTTCCGGGGGGCCATCGGCGTGGATGCGGACACCGTGCCGCAACCGACCCTGCTGGAAATGGCCGAGGCCAGTGGCCTGGCTACCGGCATGGTGGTCACTTGTGAACTCACCAATGCCACCCCCGCCGCTTTTATCGCCCATCAGGATTCGCGGGTGAACAATGAGGCCATTGCCTCCGATTACCTGAAGACCGATGTGGACCTCCTCATGGGCGGTGGGCAGACCTTTTTTGATCTGCGTTCCGATGGCCGCAACCTGCTCGCCGAGTGGCGGCAGAAAGGGTACCTTATCCGTTCTTCCGATGTTTTTTCCATCTCCGAGCTGGAGGTGCCTCCCGATAGCCGGCTGGTGTACTTCACCGCCACCGAGGCTCCGCCTCGGAAGCTCAAGGGCCGCGATTACCTGCCTGAAGGCACCCGCTATGCCCTTAACTTTCTCCATGATCACTCCGAGAAGGGCTTTTTCCTCATGGTAGAAGGCTCTCAGATCGACTGGGGGGGGCACGCCAATAGTGCCGAGTACATCATCTCCGAGATGCGTGACTTTGACGAGGCGGTGGGAGAAGCGCTCGCTTTTGCGGAAGCGGATGGACACACCCTGGTAC
>RFHL01000833.1 GCA_003696875.1 Bacteroidota bacterium
GCCCCAACGGGGCAGGCAAGACGACCCTTTTCAACTGCATCAGCGGTCTGTTACGACCGACCCAAGGTCACATCACCTTTGCCGGACAGCAGGTGGATGGTTTTGCACCGCACCGCATCGCCCGGCTGGGTGTGTCCCGTACCTTTCAGCACGTCGCCCTGTTCAAGGACATGACGGTGCTGGAAAACGTCATGGTGGGCCGACATCCACGCACCCGGGCGGGATTTTGGGCCACGGGGCTGCGCCTTCCGCGGATGCGGCGCGAGGAGGGCGAGATCGAGGAGCGCGCCCGGTTTTACCTCAATTTCGTGGGTCTGGGCGATGCGGCCGGCCTGGCAGCCGGCACACTTCCTCTGGGCAAGCAAAAGATCCTGGAAATTGCCCGGGCCTTGGCCACCGAACCTCGCCTTGTCATGCTCGATGAGCCAGCCGGCGGGCTCAACATGCGAGAGACCGAAGAGTTGGGCGAGCTGATCTGCCGCGTGCGGGATCTCGGAACGACCGTCCTGCTGGTCGAACACGACATGAACTTGGTGATGGACATCTCCGACCTGATCATGGTGATGTATTATGGGCGAGTACTGGCCAGCGGCACACCCCAAGAGATCAAGAACGACCCCGAGGTGATCAAAGCCTACCTGGGACAGGAGTGGGTTGCTGAGAACGGCGCGCCGGCGCAAAGGCGGCGGGTGCCACGCGAGGGCATATCATAGACGGGATCGGATCATGCTCACGGTCAAAAGTCTGCACGCGTACTATGGAAATTTGCATGCCCTGAAAGGCGTTTCACTCCACGTGGAGGCGGGCGAAATCGTCGCGTTGATCGGTGCCAACGGGGCGGGAAAGACCTCGCTGGTCCATGCCATCTGCGGGTTGCTCAAGGCCGCCAAGGGCAGCATTGCGTTCGACGGCGAGCCCATCCATGAGCTCAGTGCGGAACGCATTGTCCAGCGCGGCGTTGCTTTGGTGCCCGAGGGGCGACAGATTTTTGCCACTTTGAGCGTGGAAGCCAACATGGAGATGGGGGCGTTTATTCATCGCCATAACAGGCAGCAGATCCAAAGAGACATGGAGGAACTTTATCAGCAGTTCCCAATCCTGGCCCAGCGGCGCCATCAGTTGGCCGGTACCCTGAGCGGTGGAGAGCAGCAGATGCTGGCCATCAGCCGTGCGCTCATGTCTCGACCGCGGCTGTTGATTCTCGATGAGCCGTCCATGGGACTGGCGCCTTTGGTGGTGCGGGAAATCTTCGAGATCGTGCAGCGGCTGCGCCAGCAGGGACGGACCCTTTTGCTCATCGAACAGAACGCGGTGGCGGCCCTCAAGGTTGCCGATCGCGGCTACGTCATGGAAACCGGGAAAGTGGTGTTGCAGGGGGAGGGCCGAATGCTGCTGGAACATCGCGAGGTGCAACGTGCCTATCTGGGCA
>RFHL01000834.1 GCA_003696875.1 Bacteroidota bacterium
AGCCTGTCGGTGGGCAAGGTGCGCATCCGTTCATTGTTCTTGTATCCCCTCATTGGGGTAGGCCTCATCAGCCTCTTGGCCATGGTCAACACCTACCAGGAGAATATGACGGTCCGTGACCTGGCGATCAAGATCGAAACTGGCACGGCTCCTCGCCTGCTAGATGGTCAGGCTGTGCGCGACATCCTGAACCCCGATGGTCAGCATTCGCTCATCGGCAGCAGCATGGGCAGTGTGGAACTGGAGACACTGGAAAACCAATTGGAGGCTCACCCCATGGTGCAGCAGGCCGAGGTCTACAAAAACATGCGGGGCATCATTCACCTCGATATCGTGCAGCGGACCCCCGTGGCCCGGGTCATGAACAACAGTGGCGATTACCTCTACCTGGACGAAACGGGCAAAAAATTTCCCGGCTCCCGTCTCGGCTCGGCTGACGTGCCGCTGGTGCGGGGCGACTTTGAGGAGGCGATTGCCGACACCTTCGCCTGCTCCACGATTGCGGCAGCTATGCCAGTGTACAAGTACATCTATGACGATCCCTTCTGGCGTGCCCAGATCGCCGAGATCTGGATTGAGCAGTCGGGCGAACTGGTGCTTTTCCCCACCGTCGGCGACATCCGGGTGGAGTTTGGCTACCCGATACAGATCCACGAAAAATTCAGCAACCTGCTGGACTTCTATCGGCAGGTATTGCCTGAGGTCGGTTGGGACCGCTATCGTTCCGTGAGCGTCAAGTACGCGGGACAGGTGGTCGGTCGCCGACGATGACGAACCTGATACCTACCCATTTTTTTCGCTCCGGCGAACCAGCTGTTTGGCTCTTGTTCTTTTTTCCGAAGTATGGTCTTTTAATCACTAAGCTATGTCCATCGACAAATCACTTTACACTGAACAAATCGTGGTGGGGCTCGACATCGGGACCACGAAGATTTGTGCCATCGTTGGCAAACGCAACGAATTTGGGAAGATCAACATCCTGGGAGTGGGAAAATCCCACTCTGACGGCGTGAGCCGCGGGGTAGTGGTCAACATCGAAAAAACGGTGCAGGCGATCCGCGAAGCGGTCACCGAAGCCGAAAAACACTCGGGCATCAAGATCGAGGTGGTGCACGTCGGGATTGCCGGCGAGCATGTGCGCTCCATGCAGCACAAGGGCATCATCACCCTCAGCCATCCCGATTTTGAGATCGTGCCCGACGACGTCAATCGTTTGCACGAAGACATGTTCAAGATTGCCACCCAGCCGGGGACGGAGATCATCCATGTCCTCCCGCAGGAGTACACCGTCGACAGCCAGGCCGGTATCATCGATCCGGTGGGCATGTCAGGCGTGCGCCTGGAGGGCAACTTCCACATTGTAACCGGCCAAACTACCGCCGCCAACAACATCTACAAATGCGTGGTGCGGGCTGGTCTGGAGGTCGAAGAGCTGATCCTGGAGCCGCTGGCTTCCAGTGCAGCCGTATTGACCGAAGAAGAAAAAGAGGCAGGGGTCTGCCTCGTAGACATCGGCGGTGGGACCACCGACATCGCTGTCTTTGAAAACAACATCATCCGCCACACCGCGGTGATTCCCTTTGGCGGTAACATCGTCACCGAGGACATCAAGCACGGCTTCAAGGTGATGAAGAAGCACGCCGAACTGCTCAAGCAGCAGTATGGCTCGGCCCTGGCCGACGCGGTCACCGAAGACGTGATCATCAGCATTCCCGGTCCCCGGGACCGGCCCGCCAAGGAGATTCATCGCTCCATGCTGGCCCAGGTGATCCAGTCCCGGATGGAAGAGATCCTCGAGTTTGTCCTGGCCGAGATCAAGAACTCCGGCTACGAAGACAAGCTGGTGGCTGGCATCGTCGTCACCGGTGGCGGGGCCCAGCTGGCCCACATGAAGCAGTGTGTGGAGTACGTGACGGGCATTGATACCCGCATCGGCCTGCCGGGCGAGCACCTCGCCTCCGGCCTGGTCGACGAGGTCAACTTCCCCATGTTTGCCACCGGTACCGGTCTGGTGATCATGGGCCTTAGTGGCACTGATCATGCCCCGGCGCGCACCAGCAGCCGGCGCGATGCGACCACGGTCTTCCAACAGCGGGGAGGCAGCAGCCGCAGCGGACCTAAGATCAGCTTCATCGACAAGGTCAAGACCTGGTTTGAAAGCACCCTCACCAATACCGGTGAATTCATCGAATAGCCTCCTGTCCCTCCCGGACGCCGGTGTGGGGTAGCCCACACCGATCTTACGTTCTTCTCTTATTCCATTCCCAAAGCACGGAATCATGCAATTTGAATTTCCAAAACATCAAGACTCCATCATAAAGGTTATCGGCGTCGGTGGCGGTGGCAGCAATGCCGTCAACAACATGTTTGAAAAAGGCATCGAAGGCGTCGAGTTCATGGTGTGTAACACCGACATCCAGGCCCTGAAGCGCAGCGAGGTCCCCAGCAAGATCCGCCTGGGCGCCAACCAGACCGAAGGGCTGGGCGCGGGTGCCAATCCCGAAGTGGGCAAAAAGGCCGCCATTGAGAGCCTCGAAGAGGTGCGCGCCGCGCTGATGGACCACACCAAGATGGTCTTCATCACCGCCGGCATGGGCGGCGGTACCGGTACGGGTGCTGCGCCGGTCATCGCTTCGATGGCCAAGGAAATGGGCATCCTCACCGTCGGGATCGTGACGACCCCCTTCAAGTTCGAGGGACCCAAGCGGGCCCTGTCGGCCGATAACGGGATCGACGAACTCGAAAAGGTGGTCGATACCATGATCGTCATCGACAACAACAACCTGCACAAGATCCTGGGCCCCAGCATCTCGATGAAGAAGGCCTTTGAGGAGGCCGATCAGGTGCTGTGCAATGCCGCCAAAGGCATCGCCGAGATCATCACCACCGAAGGCTATATCAACGTGGACTTTGCCGATGTGTGCACCATCATGCGGGATGGGGGCAAGGCCCTGATGGGAACCGCCGTCGCCGAAGGCGAAGGCCGCGCCCTGCAGGCCGTCGAAGCCGCCATCAATTCGCCGCTGCTCGACAACATCGACGTGCAGGGGGCCCGCGCCATCATCGTCAACATCACGGCCTCGGAGGACTCCCTCCGCATGGACGAGACGACCGAGGTGGTGGAGCATGTGCAGGCGGCCGCCGGCAACGAGGCCAACATCATCTACGGCATCGTCTACGACGAGGACATGGGCGATGAGATCCGCGTCACGGTGATTGCCACGCGCTTTTCCGAAGTACCCGAGATGAAGGTTCCCAAGCCGAAGCAGGAGCGGGTGGCCGCTCCGGTCGAAGATGAGGTGCGTGCCCGGCAGGAGCGTATGCGGCGCCTCGACCGCAAGGAGCGCGAAGAGCGCATCAAGAAGCTCAATTCCAAGGTCTATGATATCCACGACCCTGAGAGCCTGAACAGCCTGGAGACGGTGCCCGCTTACCTGCGTAAGCGCCGCCTCGTAGATCCTGATAAGCCCGTCCAGGAGCCTCGCCTATCCCGCCTCAGCATCGATGAGGATAGCGACGAGGGCTATCGCCTGCGCGACAACAATTCCTTTTTGCACGACAACGTCGACTAGCGACGGGCGTGCCTTCATAGCTTAGTCTATACTTTCGGAGCCTCCTGTCCATCCCGCCTTGGCGGGATGGCAGGTGGTTTTTTGATGGCTTGAATAGGATTGAGAGGCCTGATGGGGGGCCTACCTTTTGGCTGAGCCCGATGGCTAAATCCCGTGCAACAGCACGAAAAAGACGATCCAGGTGAGGAAGAGGACCGGCATCAGGTAGATCAGGCTGTAGCGGATGATATAGCCAAAAAAGCTCGGCATTTGTACTCCCCGCTCCTCGGCGATCGACTTCACCATGAAGTTGGGGCCATTGCCGATGTAGGTAAAAGCCCCGAAGAAGACCGCTGCTACGGAGATGGCGCGCAGATAGTCCTTGGTCACCATGTCTACCGTGCCAGCCGCAAAGGCCTGCACGTCGGCCACATTGCTCACGCTCATCTCAAACTTGGCCAGGGCGGCCGAAAGGAAGTTGAGGTAGGTCGGGGCATTGTCCAGGAAGCCCGAGAGGGCGCCCGTGATCCAGTACATGGAGTTAACGCTGAAAAAGCTGGCCCCTGCCGGACTCGCGGCAAACTCGCCGATCAGTTGCAAGGCCGGCATCATGGAGAAGAAAATCCCCAGGAAGAGGAAGACCACCTCATTGATGGGTTCGAAGGTGAATTCGTTGCCACGCAGAGCCGATTTGTCCGCGAAGAAATAGCTCCCTGCCCCGGCACTTAGCTGAATGATTTCCCGCAGGAAGGAATACTTGGCCCCGTGAGACTCAATGGCCGGTACCCAGTCGATCACGTTGGGATCCAAAAAAACGGCCCCTACGATGATGGCCAGCCAGATGAAGTTGCGCTGTCCCCGCAGCACAAATCGCCCGGAATAGTAGGTGTCGATATGATCAAGATCCTTCATGTTGCGACGATCCAGGAAGAAAAAGATTCCGCCGAGCAGAATCAGGGCGAATAGCCATTCCGGGATCACATGCACCAGGGTCCAGCTAAAGGGTACCCCTTTCAGGAAACCCAAAAAGAGTGGCGGGTCGCCAATCGGGGTCAGCGAGCCCCCGATATTGCTCACCATGAAGATGAAGAAGATGATGTGATAGGCCTGCAGCCGATCCCGGTTGAGCCGGATGAAGGGGCGAATCAGGAGCATGGAGGCCCCGGTCGTTCCGATGATGTTGGAGATCAGGGCTCCGGCAAAGAGCAGCCCCAGGTTGGCGGCAGGGGTGCCCTTGCGGTCGATCTGAATCAGAATGCCACCCGAGGCGATGTACAGCGGTGCCAGCAGCGCGATGAAGGAGACGTATTCCGACAGAGCATGGGCCGGCTCATGCGCATGGGGCAGCGCAATCAGGTAGTACCCCAGCGTGATCAGCCCCAGGATGGGGGCGATGAGCTTATAATACTTATGCCAGAAATGGGAAAAAAACACCGGTCCCGTAGCGATGAGGATCAGCAGGATGATGAAGGGAATCACGGACCAGAGGGCAGGGCTTTCACCATGATGCCCTTCTCCGGCTTGCTCGTCTTCCCCCGCATGATCCGCATCCTCCGGATCGGACTGATCTGCATGGGAGACACTGTCAGTCTGGGAAATAACGGGGACTTGGGGATCTGGCTGCGGTTGGGCCTGTAAAGACCCAAATCCCAGACCCAGTCCCAGAAAAAGGCCTATACACAGGCGAAGCAAGGGTAATCTCATAAGTACCGGCGGTTCGCCCCGAAGTAAGTATTTCTGCGACTATTCTGCAAATGGGGTTTGGGACGCATGCCGGCAGAGCCCGGCTCTTACATGATGTCATCCAGCACCCACTCCAGGGCATGTTGCCATATCCGGTGAGGCTTGGCGGTATGTTCACGGGTGCGGGCCAGCGCCTGCCGGATCGTGGCCGACACATCGCCAAATATGGCCTCATCGTCCAGCGCCACGCCCGGCTGCATCAGGTAGGCAAAGGTGCGGGCCATGCCACAATTGGCGATAAAGTCCGGAATCACCGCCGCATGATTGTCGGCGTGGATACCCGTTTCGCCCAGAAAAATATCGGCATCGGCAAAAGGCACATTGGCCCCACAGGCGATGACCTCCAGGCCATTTTGCAGCAGCGCCTCTACCTGAGGTCGGGTCACCAGCCGCGAACCCGCGGCCGGGATGAAAACCTCGGCTCCCATCGACCATACCTCCGCCTCCATCCGCTCAAATGGAATCAGGTCGGGGTGGTGTAGCTGGTTGCCCTGCCGGGAAAGATACAGTGCCTTGAGGCTCTCCAGGTCTATGCCTGCCGGGTCCATTAGCCCCCCCCGCCGGTCGATGATCCCCACGATCTGATAGCCCAGCTTGGCCAGAATCAGCGCCGCCGCGCCTCCCACATTGCCAAAACCCTGGATGATCACCCGCTTATGGCCGGCCGGCAGATCCCACAGGTCGTAGAAGTGGTGCACCGACTCGGCCACCCCGTAGCCCGTGATCATGTCCGAGACCGTGATCACCTTGGCATCGGTGGTGGGCGCGTAGTCCCAATGTGTCACCCGCTTGGATACCCCCTCCCGCAGCTGCCGGAGCACCTGGTTGCGTTGCCGGATCGAGGCCTGTAGGTAGCCATTCACAATGCCCTCCTGCGGGTGGTGCACCCCCAGATCATAGGTGATCGGGATCACCTCGTGCACCTCATCCACATTCAGGTCGCCTCCCGTACCGTAGTAGTGCTTCAGCAGCGGGTAGATCGCTTCAAACCAGCGCTTGAGCACCCCTTCCTTGCGGGGGTCTTCCGGGTCAAAGTCGATGCCCGACTTGGCCCCGCCGATCGGCGGGCCGCAGACCGTAAACTTGATTTCCATCGTCTTGGCCAGGGCCAGGACCTCGGCCCGGGTGCAGCCCTTGCGCATGCGGGTGCCACCCCCTGCTGCGCCATTGCGCAGCGAGTTGATCACCACCCAGCCCTCGGCTTCGGTCTCGCTGTCCTGCCAGTGAAAGACAATCTCCGGCTCCTTGTGTTCAAATGTCTTGAGTCGTTCGAGCATGATCGTAGGTCGTTTGAGGCAACCTGCAAATATGGGGGATTTGGGG
>RFHL01000835.1 GCA_003696875.1 Bacteroidota bacterium
CACCCCTGGAACCATCTGGACCTGAACAATCAGCCGGCTCAGTTTCAGTTTGCCATCGTCACGGATCGCACCGGCGGTCACCGGGCGGGTATCTTTCCCACCGCCATCAGCAAGCTTAACCTGCTCCAGCCCGAATTTGTCATGAGTGTGGGGGACCTGATCGAAGGGTACACCACCGACACCGCCCGCATCCGGCGGGAATGGGAGGAGTTTACCGGCTTTATTGACAAGTTGCAGATGCCCTTTTTCTACGTGCCGGGCAACCACGACTACATCAACGAGACCATGGCCGCGGCCTGGAAGGCCCGCTTTGGCAAGGACTATTATCACTTTGTCTACCAAGACGTGCTCTTTCTCTGCCTGAACAGCGAGGAGCGGATGCGTGGCGCCGGTCGGGGCTATATCGATGCGCCCCAGCTGGATTACATCCGGGAGACCCTGGCCGAAAACGACAAGGTCAAGTGGACCCTGGTCTTCCTGCACCAGCCCCTCTGGGATCAGGACGATCCCGGAATGTGGCCCGAGGTAGAAGCCCTGCTTGCTGATCGGCCGCACACCGTCTTTGCCGGTCACCGTCACCGCTATGTCAAGTATACGCGCAACGACCACAAATACTTTGTCCTCGCCACTACGGGAGGCGGCAGCTCCCTGCGCGGCCCGCGCTTTGGCGAGTTTGACCATGTAGTATGGGTCACCATGACCGATGCCGGTCCCATTATCGCCAACCTGCTGCTCGATGGCATCTGGGATGAAAATGTGAACACGGAAGAGATGATGGCCTTCTCCGGGCCGCTCATGAGCCGGCAGGCCATCCGGCCTGAACCCCTTTTGCAAGATGCGGCTGATAAACTCCGCTTTCGCATCGCCAATGACAGCGACGTCCCCATGGCCTGGCAGCTCGATTTTGGCGCCCATCCACAGTTGTGGATTCAGTCTGGGCAGCTGGGCGACACCCTGCCGCCCAATCAGGTCCGGGTGGTGGAGGTGGCCTTACAGCAGGAGGGTTGGCCGGAAAGACCAGTGGCCGTCACCGCCACCGCGACTTATCTGCCGGCGGACCAGCCGGCCCTGGAGGTAATGGAGGCTTTTTCCTTTCTGCCGGAGGGCATGCGGACTTTGGGGGAGGGCGCCGTAACCATTGATGGCCGGCTTGACGATTGGGGTGCGATGCGCTTTGACAGCGAGCAGGCCGTGGTCGAAGCGGACCCCTTTTCCCATCGGGATAAGGATGATGCCCATTTTGTCTGGGACGTGCGTTACGATGAGCAAGGCATCTACTTTGGGGCCCGGGTCACAGACAGCGATGTGGTGTTGCAGGAGGGAGATTCCCCCTGGAATCAGGATGGGATTGCCTTTTTGCTGGATGCCCGACCCATCGAGGAGAGTGCACTGAATGATGGCGAAGCCTGGTTTCAGACTTTTATCCCGCTGGCCGTCACGCCGCCCTTTGAAGCGGGAGGCCCCGGCCGGCTGTACCAGCCGGAAAACCTGCCGGAAGGAACCCGGTCTGCCTGTCGCCG
>RFHL01000836.1 GCA_003696875.1 Bacteroidota bacterium
CCGGGAAAATTTGATGTAGTATATATTCTGGCTCATGAGCTAGGGCATGCCCACATGCTCCAACACGTGGCTGAGCAATCAAAGGTCATGTATCCGGCCGCTCAAACTGGGACTAGTTTTCTGAGCCGGATATTGGATCAAGCCGACATCAACGGCGGTCTGGATGTCATGCAATTCAACTCCAGCCTGGATAGCGATCCGAGTTGTATTCAGGATTCGATGGAGTGGTTTCCGCCTTGTGCCGCTACCAATATCAGAGAACCTCTTGCATCTACTTGGGAGGTATTTCCTAATCCTGCCATTGATCGGCTTCAATTACGCGCTAATGGCTGGAATACTGGAGAGCTAACCCAAATCAGCCTTTTTAGCATGAAGGGCCAGCGAGTAGGGAATTGGCAACTTGCCCCAAGCCTCAACGGCCTTCATACCCTAACCCTTCCATTAGGGCTGAGCGAGGGCTTGTACTTTTTAACCATTTGTAGCGACCAACAAACTTTCACCGAAAAAATCATGATCCGCCATGAGTAAGCTCCTTTTCCTTATGGGGAGCCTACTCATCATCTTAAGCCTGTGTACCTGCCGCACCACGCGGCAGGGATCACAGGAGGCTCCTACAAATGCTGTCTCTTCTATGGACAGTACCACAACTGCAAGTAGTTGTGAAGACTTTTGGCAGTATGTTCAGCAGAACTGGGAATATGATTCGACGCTGAACGTATATCTGTTATCATCCGATGCAGGATACTTCGAGAATAAGCCACATGGGGTTCCCACTTTCTTGCAACAGTTTATTAAAAATGATTCATGTATTGTGGGGCGTTCACCAATTGAAATAGTCAAACGTTTAGGAAAGCCAACTCGTGAAATATACGATCAGCCCTCCCAGTATACTTTTTATAGGTATAAAATATGGCTAAATAGGAATCCTTCATATGGAGAGGAAGTATCTATTACCATTCATGGGCGACCCTCTATCCATGAAGTCGGATCAACAACGCGAGAACTAATCATGTTTTGAAAATAACATTCAGCTAACATTGTGGAGACGACCATCCCGCTACGCGGGACGGCGTCTCCACTAACCGTTGAACCAAAACGCCTGCGGCGGTAGTCCATCCAGCTTTCTGTGGGAACCCGAGGTCATCGGTTTGGGGTGTGTAACCCTCTGTGAAGAGCGGGGATAATTGAGCATAATAGGCTGATAGCCAATACCCAAATCCCATCACAAGTTACGAGAACAGATGGTGGCGCAACTGGCCCGCGCCAACTATTCTCCAAACACCACAGGGTAGCCAATCGGAAAGAACCAAAAATCCAGAAGGGTTGCCGGAGACCCCTTCTGGACTTTTGAAAAGAAATGGGGGAGGCTGATCAGAATCCAAACATCCCATTGTCATTGGCTAAACCCTCGGTTGGGATCGGCTGGATCACATCCCAATGCTCTACGGCTTTGCCATGTTCAAAACGAAGCAAATCGTAAAAGACCTGTTTTTTTCCGCTCCATTCGCCTTCACTGACCGTCAGCACAAAATTCCCCTCGCCCAGTACAGTATGGATCCGGGTGTACCTGAACATATTGTTTTGAGCCGTGAGATCCTGCACCGCTTCCAAAATACCCGTCAATCCGTCTTTGATACCGGGATTATGCTGGTCATACTGTTCGGAGCTGATATAATCGGCGATCTTACTGGGTTGCTTGGCCATCAGGATGTCCTCGACCATCGCTTTCGCTATGGCCTTGTTCGCCTCGGTTTTGTCCAGGTCTGTTGCGGTTGTCGGCCCATCGGTCTGCGTTCTGCCACTGGCCGTTTCGTTTACCAAAGGCGTCATCGCATCCCAATGTTCTGCTACTTTGCCGTTGTCGTCCAAGCGGATAATATCAAAGGACACCATCTCATCGGCCCCAGATGGCCTGGCATTTCGCCAGATGTTGTGCATAAAGACATACTGACCATCCTGGAACATCCGGATGTTCTCGGCGGTCGTTTTGTTTTCCTGCAAAACGGGCAGCATGTGAATAAAGGGCTCTAATCCTGTAGGAATGAAGGGATTGTGCTGAATGTAATCGGCACGGGCCAATTTCCGCATGGTGCCAGGATGGTTGGTCAATACAGCACCTAAAAACGTACCTACGGTTTCTTTCTTGCTCATGGGTGAAATCTTTGATGGATTCATCTTTCGGGTGGTTTGGGTTTGGACGGAAGGACAGGAAGACCAGTCAGCCCCCGGAGGCTGATGGCTTTTCTTGTTTGATGGAAAAATATTACTTTTCTTTCGCAAGCAATATTACGACGATTGCTTGCGCTTTGCAAGTAAAAAGCAAGATAAATTGCATTTTGCAAGCAAAATGCAACAAGACCTTAGCCTATGCGACCAGACTTCAGATGTGATTGCCCATTTACTTCCGCCCTTGACATATTGGGCGACAAGTGGATCTTGGTGATTGTCAAGCAAATGCTCATAGAGGGCAAGGAAACGTTTAAAGACTTCACGGAAAGTGAAGAAGCCATTGCCACCAATATCCTTTCGTCCAAACTCAAGCTTTTGGAGGAAGTAGGCATCATCATCAAAACCAAGCGGCCGGATAATAAGAAGACCAACCTCTATCTGTTAACAGATAAGGGCCTGGCTTTGACCCCCATCCTGGTAGAGTTGGCAAGCTGGAGCGATGGCCACCTCAGGGACCTCCATCCGACGATTGTGCAGGGAGCGGCCATGGAAGCCATACGCCATGACAAAGCCGCCTTTGCGCGGGCGCTGGAGAAACAATACAGGGAAAAACTGGCTACGACATCGCACAAGCACACAAGCGGATGAATATCTTGGGAGCAGACAGGAGGCAAGACCATCAAATGGCCCATCGCGGCGAAGGTCCGACCCTCACAGGGTCGAGGGGATATTTATCCTGGTGCTACCAAGGTTCAACCCCTACGGGGTTGAGAACCTCATTGCCCGCCACGGTATGAGCCGGATAACGGCTCAGCAGTGTTGGTTTCTTTCCTACGTGCATTCAAAATAGTCTTCGATGGTGTAGCGGTCGCACCGTAATGACAGGTCGAGACCTGCCAATACCCCCGCCGACCCCAGCGGGGGTTGGACCTTTGTAGCACCTATGATCCCATCTTCTTCGACCCCAGCGGGGTCGGACTTAGGGCGAGCGCCCCACTGGGATTCGGCTGCGCATTTTCGCCGGGGATGAGGTTCGACACCTACGGCGTCGAATTCTTTTGTTGTCATGTGCTACAAAGGTTGAACCCCGAGGGGGTTCGGGAAGCGGTCCTTTGGGCACGAGCCAGGCGACTCGAACATCCGATGACCCGCCGCTGGAGCGGCCGACCGCAGAGCGGTCGCACCTTTGTAGCCATGGCCAAGGTTTCCGACGACCCCAGCGGGGTCGGACCGGGCAAGCGCCTCGGACATCCTTATTGAACAAAACATGAAGGGCAGCCACCTTCCTCCCCCAAGCTTTCTTGATAGCCCCGGAAAACCTGGCCGGAAACCCCAAGCAGAGCTGACTGAAGGCAAAGCCAGCAAATAACCGACTGAAAAACAACACATTAAAAGCAAACCCTCTCCCACTTATCCAAAATTCGCCTTATATTTACTCGACACAGCCCAAATGGCCTTGCTCCTCAAAAATGAAGAAAATCACCTACGCTGACCAAACGGTCCATTGGGAGGATTGGTGGCATGGATACTACTATGGCGCCTTTTACATCTTCCCTCCGGAAGCGGTGATGAAGGAGGTGGACGCCCTAAGAGCCCAATACGACCCCAAATCAGCGGGCTTTTGCCGCGCGCATATCAGTTTGAGCGAACCGCTCCAGCGGAAGATCACCCTTGCTGATGTGGATGCTCTCAGGAGCGACCTGGGCTCCATCCCGCCGTTTGAAATCTCCTATGGCCCACTCAGAACCCATCCCCCCTACCCTGGGGTGACCTATACCATCAGGCCGGAGGAGGAATTCGACACGCTGCGAAAAGTGATTCACGGGAATCAACTCTTCCAGGGAGTCGAATTGAAACGGTCCAAAATCGTTCCGCACATGACGATCGCGGAATTCATTACGATGGAGCAAACCCACAAGCTATTTGAAAAGCTGAAGGGAGAAGTGACATCGGGCACCTTCTGGTGCAAAGAAATCGTTTTGGCCGTGCCAGATAATGAGATGTACTTTCATCCCGTCCTTTCTATTCCTTTAGGCACGGGCTCATAGGCCCCTGAATTTCAAAAACATATGAGAGCGCTCCTGGTGATCGATTTGCAAAGGTGGTTTCTCGAGGTAGGGAGTGCGGAGAAAAAAAGCCGTGTGTCCGTCCTCTTGCAGAAGACGAATGAACTGATCCGGCACTTTGAGGCTCAGGGATGGCCGATCTTCAAGATCCAGACGGTCCATAAAGCCGACAAAAGCACCTGGAATATATGGGCATTAGACCATGATGTAGGCCGGCTCATTGAGGGAACAAGCGAAGCCGAATATTCACCAGAGGTGTATGTCGCCAGGCATGAAGAAGTGGTGACCAAAACCAGGCTGAGCGCCTTTCTCAGAACCGGGCTTGAGGAAAAATTTATCGCGCTGAGCTGCCAGGAAGTGGTCATCTGCGGGTATTCTAGGGATAACTGCGTGGGGCAAACCGCTATTGATGCATACGAGCACGATTTCAGGGTTATTCTTCTGGCGGGAGAGGCCATGCTGGGCACCAAGCCCGAATATGGGCAGCTCATGTTGGCTTCGCTGCAAAGGCGATTTGGTATGATCCCTGTGAGCAATCAAGCAATCATGGGAACTGCCCCAGGCTGGCTGAAGGCGCAAACGGGCAACATTAGAGGCGTTTCTCAAACTCACAGGAAAAAAAAGGCGCCAGCCCTTCAATAAATCCCTAACAAGCGCCATCTTGAGGCGGAATCGCAGCGCATGCCCAAACAGCCCCCCATACCTCATGCCGGCAAATCCATTGCCGTCTTGCCGTTCGTCAACATGAGTGCCGATCCTGAAAACGAGTACTTCAGCGACGGCATCACCGAAGAAATCATCAATGCCCTGACGACCGTTCAGGGCCTGAAAGTTATTGCCCGCACGTCCTCCTTTGCCTATAAGCATAAGCATATCGATGTCCGCACCATTGGCCGCCAACTGGGTGTACACACCGTTCTGGAGGGCAGCGTGCGCAGAGCCCAGAACCGGATCCGGATTACGGCCCAGCTCATCAACACGGCAGACGGCACACATCTATGGTCCCAAAACTTCGACCGCAAACTGGAAGACATCTTTGCCTTGCAGGACGAAATCAGCTTGCTCATCGCCGATCAGATCCGGGAGAATTTTGGCCACTTATACATTGAAGACCACTTGATCGGGGTACCGACCCAAAGCCTGGAAGCCTACAACCTGTATCTGAAGGGGCGCTACCATCAATTGAAATGGAACGCCAGGGATTTGCTGAAAGGGGTGACGTATTATGAGCAAAGCATCGAACAAGATCCAGCCTTTGCTCTTCCCTATTTTGGGGCAGCCCTCAGCTACGGGATCAATGCTTCCTGGGGATTTATCCCTCACCAGGAAGGCATGCGCAAAGCGCATGCTCGCTTAACAGCAGGCCTACACCTCACAGACCAGAGTTACCTTGGCCACTTTGCCCAGGCTACGGTCAGTTTCTGGGGGCAATGGGACTTCCAAAAAGGGCATCAGCATTATGTGCAGGCCATGGCGCTCAATCCCTCGTTTACCGATGCGGAGGAAGGTCTGGCCGAGCTCTACACGGCCATCGGGGCTCTTCAACAAGCCATGCAGCACAGCGACAACATTCTCATTCTCAATCCCCTTTCCCCCAACCATTATTACACGAAAGGAAACATCTACTACCTTTCCGGGGAATATGAGAAGGCCATTGAGACCTTGGAAATGGCCTTGCAGATCGATCCACAGTTTGGCTTGGCGATCGAAATGATCGCCCTCTGCTATATCCATCTCAAGGATGCCCCCAAACTGGAGGCCTTTCTTCGGCATCACTCACAGGCGCAGCAACCCGACACCTGTAAAGCCCTCTTCAAGCTGATGCACCCCGATGTCCCGATAGATGTTGATTTAGAGGCGGTTCGCAGCAAAGTACGGGAAGAGCAGGCTTCCAGCCTTGTCGCCTGGAACCTGTATCTGCAGGTGGGAATAGGAAATCATGAACTGGCCCTGGACCTGCTCGAAGCAGGGATCAGGACCAAAACTGGTCAGTATATCAATTTCAAACATGACCCTTTTCTGGTTCCCCTTCATGCCTATACCCGTTTCCAGGATTTAGTGGCCAGCCTCTTCCACCCGTCCAACTTGCCCCATCCGGAGGTAGGCAGCGTTCCGGCAGCGGGTTCTCCCAAAGCCGTCCTTTCCGACCAAGAAGTTCAGCATTACCTATCGGCCATAGCCGAGGTGTTGGAGCAGAAGCAATTGTACCTAGACACGGACCTTTGCCTGAAAAAACTGGCCGAAATCATTGGCCTCCATCCGAATAAACTCTCCTGGCTGCTCAATGAGCACATCGGGAAAAATTTCAACGAGTATATCAACTCCTTCCGCCTGGAAGCTTTTAAAGAAAAAGCTCTGGACCCCTCTAACCGCCACCTCACGCTGCTAGGGCTGGCCTTCGAGAGCGGCTTCAACTCAAAGACGGCCTTCAACGGGTTTTTCAAAAAAATGGAAGGTATGACCCCAAGGGCCTGGGTGAAAAAGCATAGCTGATCCCCTTTCCCCGGCCCTTCGGGCCGGAAACATTCCACATCTCACCAAAACGTCCGCAATTGCATTTCGGAGCGTTTGCCCGCCTGCACGCCTGCACCTTTGCCCTGTCGGCTGGATGACAGGCGCGTTGACGGTAAGCACGACCGTACGACAAGCCTGGTCAGCCTGAACCTTTTCCGAAGTACATGTACCCGCCCATTTTCAATGGGGGGAACGGAGACCTCATCCCATGATTGATTTTCACCATTCAACTTCTCACCCTTAATCCATTACAGACATGAAAAAGGTATTGACTCTTCTCTTGACCGCTTGCACCCTGAGCGCCTTTGCGCAGCGCACGCAACCTATGGGACCAGAAACCGATGTCGCTCACAAATACCGGATCAGTGTTCCGGCCATCATCCTGCCCCAACTGGCCACCAAAGGTTGGAACGACCGTACCCACACGCAGCACATCGAGTTTCATGTGAAGCGCAACCTGGATGACAAGAACATCATCGGGCTGAAATTTGCCAGCTGGCGCCTGTTTCAGCCTATGGGGATTGTCTGGTGGGATGGCCTCCTGGACAAGGTAGAATCTGGCAGCGAATACTACCCCGGACATGTGCGCGAGACCGGCCTGGGCCTGTCCTACCAACGCATGCTGTGGAAAGGGCTATTTGCCACCGTGGAGGTGTTGCCCCAATACAAAACCTACCTGAGTGAGGACGGGGCCAAGATCGGAAATGGCTTCAAGCTGTATACCTCCTATCACATCGGCTATCACTTCGCTTTCGGGCCCAAGAAGCGCTTTTTCATCGAACCCCAGGTTCACTCCCAAAACTGGGTGTTTGACACCAACACCCCGGACGCCTTTAAGACGCTGGACGAAAAGTGGCGCACCTACTTCCTCTTTGAACCCAACCTGTACCTTGGGGTGAAGTTCTAGGGCCTGATCAAAAAGCAGCAGGGGCGCCCGGCAAGGCGCCCCTTTTTTCATGTTCACCCACAGGGTGTCAGGCTGAACGCTTGTACAGAGCCTGTGGCAGCACCGTCGTGACAGGTCGCGACCCGTCACGACCGGAGTTGCGCCTGCGGCGGGGCTCAGGGCAAGCCTCAGCATGGAAGAAGGGCGTATGGGTGCCCTCTGGAATAACGAGGCGATTCCGGCAACCCATTCTTCCAAAAAAGGCTATCTTCCATCAACAAATCAGAGAGCCACGGAGGATAAAGAGGCATTTGCTCCCCCGTAATTCCCCCCCAAATGAAACACACATTCATTTTCCTGCTGGGAGCCTTTTTCCTGGCGTGTGGGCAACCGCCCCAGCAAAAAGCTGAGCCGAAGGCGGCTGGCTCGTCCCCCAATCCAGAAAACTTTGACTGGCTGCTAGGGAAATGGAAACGACTCAATGAAAACGCCAGAAAAGAGACCTTTGAGCACTGGCAAAAGATACGTGCGGTCGAATATGCCGGGATCGGATTTAGCATGCAGGATGGGGATACCATCGCCCAGGAAATCTTGCGCCTGCGTAAGGCAGATGGCCAATGGGATCTCATTGTCACGCTATCAGCTGGACAGGAGCCCGTTACCTTTCGCGTCACCCGCTACGGCGAGCATACCTTCACGTGTGAAAACCCAGAAAATGACTTCCCCCAAAAAATCACCTACTGGGAAGCGGAAGGCAAGCTGCGCGCTTCTGTCTCGAATCCGGAAATGGAAATCCCCTTTGTGTTTGGACCTTTGACAGAATAGCCCATGCCCCTCCTCCACACCGCCCTCCCTTTGCTGCTATGCCTCGCCATTAGCCTCGCCACCGCTCAGCCAGCTGAGCCAGGCCTCCCGACCCCCAATGCCGCCCAGCTCGCCTGGCAGCAGGCGGAAATGGGCGCGATCTTTCATTATGACCTGCACGTCTTTGACGGGAAAAAGTATGCCCAAAACGGGCCGGCCGGGAATCGCACCCAACCGGTGCCGGATTATCAGATCTTCTCCCCGGAGCAGCTGGATACCGACCAGTGGATCCAGGCCGCCAAGGCGGCCGGCTGCACCTTTGCCCTGCTCACTGTCACCCACGAGACAGGCTTTGCCCTCTATCCTTCGGACGTAAATCCCTACAGTGTGCGGGCCCTCAAGTGGCGGGACGGACAAGGCGACATCGTGCGCGACTTTGTCAACTCCTGCCGCAAATACGGCCTCAAGCCGGGGCTCTACCTGGGGATTCGCTGGAATGCCTTCTTGGGGGTGTATGACTTCAAGGTTCAGGGCGAGGGGGCCTTCCGGGAAAACCGGCAGGCCTACTACAACCAGATGGTAGAGGGCATGCTCACCGAGCTCTGCACCCGCTACGGGGACCTGTTTGAGATCTGGTTTGACGGCGGGGCCAGCCACCCGGACCTGGGCGCACCGGACGTGCTGCCCATCGTCAAAAAGTACCAGCCCAACTGCCTCTTTTACCACAACAACCAGCTCGCCGAGGCTCGCTGGGGCGGTTCGGAGTCGGGCACGGTCCCCTACCCCTGCTGGGCGACCTTTCCCACGCCCTACTCCCATGCCGGGGACACGGATAGAAATCATATCGAGCTGCTCAAGCAGGGCGACCCCGAGGGAGCCTACTGGATGCCCGCCATGAGCGACGCCCCCCTGCGCGGCTACAATGGCCGCCACGAGTGGTTTTGGGAGCCGGGCGATGAGGCCCACATCTTCCCGCTGCCGCAGCTCATGGACATGTATGCCCGCTCCGTCGGGCACAATTCCACCCTGATCATCGGCCTGACGCCCGATCCGCGGGGCTTGCTGCCCGAGCCGGATGTGCAGCGCCTGGCCGCATGGGGGGCCGAAATCCAAAGACGCTATGGGGTGCCCCTGGGCACAACCTCCGGCGAAGGAAACGAATATGAATTGACCTTACCGGAGCCGACCAGGCTGAATCAGATCATCCTCCGGGAAGACATCGCCCAGGGGGAGCGCGTCCGGGCTTACACGGTTGAAGCCTTTCTCCATGGTCAATGGCAGGAAATCGGCCAGGGCAGCTGCATCGGGCATAAGCGTATCCAGGCCTTGGAAACAGTCGAGACCCAGCGCGTGCGCGTACGCATCTCGGCTTCGGTGGCGAAGCCGGTACTAGCGGAAATGAGCGTCTTTTTGGTGGAGTAAAGCGAGGTCTACTCCACCTCCAGCCGCCTGTACGCCCCTACCACCTGCCCATTGCGCCTATAGCCCATGAATCGGACTTCGTACGGGCCGGGCTGCTGGGACAGGCGAAAGGAAACCGCCGTCGGCTCCGGGCCGGCTGTGAGACCCGTTTGCCAGCTCAGGGTACTGCGAAAATCAGGCAGGGGCGTGGTGACAGTTGGGATGGGCTTGGGGGAATAGGTCTCGGGGGCCAGGCCCTGGTAGGAGAAAAAGGCCACCGGCCCCGGCCAGGAAAGCCCTTCGCCGCGGCCTCGTTTGGTGCGGAAGTGCACGATGCCCGTCAGCAACTGATCCCCCAGCACATAGCGACGGGGCGTAACCTCTATGCGGGCGACCGTCCCGGGGGGGATATCGAGCAAAGATTCGACGGAAAAAAAAGCCATATCATCCACCAGGATCAGGGGATCTTCATACAGCATGCCCACACTTTCGTCGAAAACCGTGAGATGGGGGCGCCCCTTGATTTGCCGAATCTGAAGATTCGGCCCCACCTCATTGATCACTTCCGTGAGATTGGGAAACTCAATGAAATCGCTGAGCGTCACGCTCTTGAGCGGGGGCGAGAGGTTTCCCGGGATCGGAGGGAAGGCAGGCGGAAGCCGCTGGACTTGCAGCTCGGGATAGGCCGAGATCAGTTGTTGCTCCAGATACAGGGCCTCAATCAAGGCAGTCTGAGAAGCGTCCACCCCCAGCGACCAAGGTCGCAGGGCGGGCCAATCGGGCGCAAAGTCCTGCCGGATTTGGAGCAGAAGGGCCTCTTCGGTGTCCAAACCGACCACGAGTTTCTGCGCACCCGTCAGATGGGGCAGCGAGAGCTGAAAGTTCCCCTCTTCATCGGTCCGGAAGGGGTAGAGTTGGGGATGCGGGCCGGGAATGCTGAGGTAGCCGTTGACCTCCGCCTGGGGCTGATGGTCAGCCTCGCGCAGCACCCGGCCATGCACACTCGGCCCTCTGAGGTCGGGCAACCAGCTCAGTTTTTCTTGTGTGGACCAGGCACGGGCAGCGGCGATGCCCGCTCCCTGGGCATCGGCAAGCCGGGGGAGCAGACGCCGCACTTCCGCCGTTTGGGCCGCGTTCAGCGGCCCCTGGTTTCCCAGCCATCCGGGCAGGAGGCGCACTTCCTGATGGAGGTAGGCCGGGAGGCTGTCACGGGGAGAGGTCGTTCCGAGTGCCACAACCGAAAGCGTGCCCTGCGCGAGGGCAGCGCCGGGGGCGCGGACTTGGACCGAGCAGGAGTCACCCCGGGAAAACGTCCCTTCTGATAGCAGCAGGTCGATTTCCGGGGCATCGGCTTGCCAGAGCGCCGCCGTGGCCACGACCTGCTGCGCCTGATCCACGAGGCGGAGGTAAGACAGGCCCGGCGGCAGCAAATGATCTGGAATCAGATAGGCGGAGTCCGCCGCCTGTATGCTGGTGGGGAGGAAGCCTAAGGGGTGCAAGGCAGCGGAAAGCATTTCTACCCGCAGCGGCCAGTTCACAGGTGGCTTTGCCACATGCAGGGGTGCAAGCCGGAGGGCTTGTCCACCAGGGGCAGGACCACTTTCCAGCGCCGGATACGGGTTCTCCGTGCCTGGTTCTTCCACCACCGCTTCGGTGGGCAAGCTTTGGCGGGGGTTGAGGATGCGGAGGGGGAGCATCAGGAAGCCCTCCACCGGACCATTGCGCTGGTAGGTGGTATAGGCCCGGAGGACATATCCGCCGGAGGGCAGGTCTTCCGGCAGGGCCAGGGCCCCACTCAGGCGCCGGTCCACGATGCCTACTTTTTGTTGCAACCAGACTTTGCTCCCCTGATCGGCCAATTCCAGCAGCAGCACCCGGCTGAGAGCGTAGTATCCCGCTGCCTGATTTTCCACCAACTGCCCCTGAAACCAAACGCGCTCCCCGGCCAGGTACAGTTCACGATCGGTATGAAGCTGTACCTGCTCCATGATGGGGCTGGGCTGAGAAAACACCATCAGGGAGGCCGTCAGGCACGCCCAAAACAGCAGAGGAATTCGAAAACGCATCATAGCCGATGTTGAAGGTTGGCACATAGCCTGCTATACCGAAGGGCCTCATTCTTCCCAAAAATCCGGAGGCATGTTCGCCCCCCCGCGCTCGCGGCAGTCCAGGCAACCCGTACCCGGTGCCACGCCGATGACCCCCTCGTCATTGTATCCCATATAAATAGGCCAATCGCCGGGGGCGAGCAGGATGTACCCCAGGTTTTCAGTGATGAGACCACATGGTTCGATGTGAAAATCCACGGGAGGGGGCTCTACAAAAATTCGTTTCTCCGCCAGACCTGCCGCAAAAAAATAGCCCAAAACGACCTCGTCGGGATTGGCTTCATTCCTCACATTTCCCCGGATCTGATAGGGCTGCCGGGCATAGAGCTCTCCCTGATCCTCGGCCTGCTTTCGCAGGTCATCCCAGAAGCGAAAGGCAGGCTCGGTGAGGACCTGTTGCCGAACCAGCAAGCTGTATCGAAGGGCCAGCAAGGGCCCTTCGGTATCGATAAAATGAAGGGGAAATCTGTCCAGGCCGCCGGGGCTGACTTGGGCGGAAAGGGTCTGGGTAAACCACTCCGGCGGCTGATAGGTCCGCCAGCAGGTCCGGTATATATCTGGATCCGGAAAGGGCCTTTGCCCATTTTGATCAAACACAAAGGAAATGACATAATCAGCCATATACTTGTAGGTAGCCTCCAGGTTCCACATCACGTAGGCATTTGTTTCGGGAGGCGCCTTGGTATCCAGATAGAATTGATAGCCTGCCAAATCGTAGCTGGTTTCCAGGCTCTGCCGATACTCAACCTCAGGATAGACCGAGTCTATGCCGATGGGGGCCGGCAGGCTTTCCCAGCTGCTTTGGTAGCTCGTGCCTTCCGCCGTCTGAATCTGCAACTGGTAGGCGCGGCCTACTTGTCCTTGTATGCCATCTGCCCGGCTTTGGTATCGGCCGGGAGAGATTTCTGCCAGGCTTTCTGACTGTCCGGCATCGTCACGGATGCGCACCTCCGCACCCGTAACGGGATCATACACAGGGCTATAGATGCTGGAAGAATAGTACAGCCTGACGGTATAGGGCCCGGCCGCATTGTTGATGCTGCCATCTACGACCAGGACCTTTTCGTTTCCGTCCAAAGGGGGGAAGTAGGCCTCTACACAGCCTTGCCAGCTTGTTGCGGCCAGCAACAAGAGTCCGCCGATGATCCAGTTAGTTCGCATAGTTCCCCAGTTTGAAGTCATAGGCAATGGAAAATATCGGCATGGCAAAGATCGATACCCGGTAGCCGCTGATTCCCAACTCATTGGGTTTAAAGAAGACCGAATAGGCATTGTTGCGGCCCAGGAGGTTGTAGATCGAAATGTTCCAGCTCCCGTGAATCAGTTTCTCGGCTTTGAAGTTGCCTTCTATTCGGAGGGAGAGGTCTACCCGCCAGTAATCCGGGATGCGGTAGGCATTTCGGGTGGAGAAGGCAATCACCTGCGCGCTGTTTTGGTTGTAGAGGGCGGTGGGATAGGTCGCGGGACGTCCCGTGGCATACACCAGGTTGCCAGACAAACTGAGCCGGCGGGAAAATTTATAATTGCTGACCAGATTCAGGGCGTGGGGTTTGTCCCAATTGGCGGGGTAAGGATCCCCAAAATTGGTTTGTTCGTCCGGCGTAGGGCCGTCCACCTGCACGATGCTCCGGGCAAAGGTGTAAGACACCCAGCCATTGAGTCGCCCATAGGGCTTTTTCACCATGAACTCAATCCCGTAAGCCCGCAAATCGCCTTGCAGGACATCCTGTTCTGGCTGGGCATTGATCAGCAATTCCGCGCCATCCTTGAACTCGACCAGATTTTCGACTCGTTTGTAATAGCCCTCCACCGAAAGATTGAGGCGTTTTTGTAAGGCCGATCCATACCAGCCGAGGGAAAGCTGCTGCCCCACCATGGGCTTCAGGTGATAGTCGGTCAGCTTCCACTTGTCGCTGGGAGCCAGCGCGATGGTGTTGGAGAGCAAAAAGATGTATTGGTGCAACTGGTTTACCGAAGCCTTCAGGGAGGCATGTTCATTGAGCATAAAGCGCAAAGAAGCCCGGTAGTCCAGGCCTGAATAGGTTTGGATATTGTCCCAGGGACCAAAGCTGAGCGAATCCACGATGGTCCCCGGCTCTTTGGGTTGCCCGGCTTCGTATAGATAGACCGACTGAGGCCCGAAGTAGCGGTACCAGTTGTAGCGCAAGCCGACATTGGCGGCGAGGCGGGGCGAAATCTCCCATTCATCACTCAGAAAAATGCCCCCTTCCACGGCCTGCTCTTGCCCGAGCAGTTGGGATTGCTGCAAACTCGCCGCCCCCAAGGGCTCGAAACTCCCCCGGTCGATGCCATAGAGGATGGCATTGATCCCCAGGGAAATC
>RFHL01000837.1 GCA_003696875.1 Bacteroidota bacterium
CCGAAGAAGCCGCCGATGGCGGTCAGGTCCAGGCACAGGAACACGGGCGTCTCCCAGCGGGCCGGTCCCAGGGTCAGGGAGGTGCCCCGGCGGAAGCGGGCCGGGACCGTGCCGCCCACGCCCCGGGCGGGGATGCTGCCGACGATCGGGAGGCCCAGCTCCTCTGCTAGCTCCAGATGCCGTTCAAAGGATTCCAACTGCTCTTTTTTGTATTCGGTAGTATGGAAGTAATCGAGGCCGGTCTCTCCCAGCCCCCAGAACGTGGGATCGCCTTTGTGCTTCTGCGCCAACTCAAAAATGGAATCGAGGTCATCAATCTGATCGGCTGCCTCGGGGTGGAGGCCCACCGTCCAGTAGAAGTCCAGGCTTCCCGTTTCGTCCAGTTCCTGCCAGCGCCCGGAAAGCTCGCGGTTCCACAGGCTGGATTCCAGATCCGTTGCGATTTGGAGCAGTGCCTCGATTTTCGTGACCTGCGCAAGCTCAATCACCTCTTCCAATGGCAGACCCCGCTCTTCGATGAGATCCAGATGGCAGTGTGTATCGACGACGCCCATGTTGCCACACCGTCAATCAAGGGGGCCAAGTCAAGGATTGATTGGGGCTAATAGTGCGCAGATGGGAACAAAAAGCACTAGAAAAGTGTTATTTTTAATCAAATCAGGAAGTTTGGGAAGCAAGGGCATTGACAGCCAGTCGATCCCAAAGAATGTTGTGGCCGAAAAAACTTGGGCGACCCAATGCCCGTATGGAGATAAGAATGAGTCTATTTGATTTTGTAAAAGACGTAGGAGAAAAGGTGTTTGGCTCGGAAGACGAGGCTGCAAGCAAAGTCAAGGAATATTTGGAGGCATCGGAGCTTCCGCTGTCCAATCTGGAAGTCAGCTTTGCGGATGGAGTGATCAGCCTTTCCGGGCAGGCCGAGACCGCCGAGGCCAAAGAGAAGGCCATCCTGCTTGCGGGCAATATTGAAGGTGTCACCGATGTCAATGCCGACGCCCTCGAGGCCCCCGGCGAGTCCGATGCCGACATCTATGTCATCAAATCCGGAGATACCCTGTCCAAAATCGCCAAGGAATACTACGGCGACCCGATGAAGTACCCCGTCATCTTCGAGGCCAACCGAGAGGTCATCAAGGACCCAGACCTGATCTATCCAGGGCAAAACATCCGCATTCCAAAGAACGCCTGATCGTCAGGAAAGGCCTTTCTTTTGCACGCTTAACGCTAACAAAAGAAGGGCCGCCTTGCCCGCGGAACCCGAATGTTTGTCTGTGGAACCGATACCAATGTCGGAAAGACACTGACTTCTGCTCTCATCCTGCGCCTGCTCTCTGCCGATCCAAACAAGGCAGCCGATCGTGGTCCAGAAATC
>RFHL01000838.1 GCA_003696875.1 Bacteroidota bacterium
GAATACTACATTGCGGGAGCAGGAGAAATTGAGGCCGACGAGTTGGAAGCCCGGGAAGTCGTGGTCAATGTGAGCGGGGCCGGTTCGGCCCGGGTGTATGCCACCCGTGAGCTGGACGTGAGCATCGCCGGCGTAGGCTCAGTATATTACCGGGGGAATCCCGAGATTGCGCGCTCGATTGCCGGGCTAGGAGAGTTGAAGGCGCTGTAGCCCTCTACCTTGACATATCCGATGGAAGCCGCCCCCTGGGGCGGCTTCTTTGCGTAGGCAGGGTAGGGAAGGAGCCACTTTATTTGTTTTAGCAGGGGAAAGGTTGTGCCTGGGGCAAATCCGATTTGGATGCCTGCCGAGACCTTCTTTCCTTGTCTTTGCTCCATTCCTGAAACCCTGTTTGGTATGATTGTTTCCCTGTTTCGAAATCGAATCTGGATTGTAGGTTTGCTCATAGGCTGGGGCCTGCTCCCGCAGGTGCAAGCCCAGCGGGCGGCCTTCCGGCCGCTGCAGCACGAACTGGCCCTGCAATTGGGCTCCGCCAATCTGGAGCCCGCCTATCTGGGCCAGTATGCTGGCCTGCCCTTGTCACTCACCCCGGCCAATGGCCTTCGCTATAAATATGCCCTGCACATGACCAGCCGCCTGCGGGCGGGGCTGCGCTACACCCAGGCTCGCTACGAAGCCGAGCCGGATGCCTTTAATATCTATCGCCCTGGGCAGCGCCGGGAAATGCTGCTACAGGCGGGATACGAAAAGGTCTGGTACCAGGGTATCCAGCGGTTTTTTGTAGGGGCCGACGCCCTCGTGAGTCGCGGGCAAATGGAGGACCAGGGCAGCCCACTGGTGCTGCCGGATCGCTATCAGGCCCGCTATACCTATACCGGCTACGGCCTGGGGGCCGTCCTGGGCTACAGCCTGTCACTGGGGCCGCGCCTGCTTCTCACCCTTGAGGCCATGCCTTTTTTTCAGCGCTACAACTATGGCAATACCAGCGCCCAGCCCGAGCCGGAGTTGCCGGGCTATGTGCGACCGGCCCAGCGCCTCGGGCTGGATGTGGCGGTGTACCTGGGCTTCCAGGGCGGCAAGCGGGCGAGTAAGAAGTGTGCCTGCCCGGGGATTTGATCCCGACACCCACCGGTCTGGAGGATGAATCAGAAGCCTCATGGCAACAAAAACGGCTGCCCCAATTGGGACAGCCGTTTTCGCATGTGCTTGCTCTGTCTAGCGGATGAACAGCATCTCGCGGTACTTGGGCAGGGGCCAGTAGGCGTCCTTGACCACCATCTCCAGTTGGTCTACCTGGTTCCGGATCTGGTCTAGCACCGGTAGCACCTCCTCACCAAAGGTGATGGCTTGGGCCCGCAGGTCGGCAGCCGCCTCAGCCTTGGCGCGGGCACTCCCCAGCTCTTCGAGCAGGGTAAGAGTTTTGCCGATGCCGGCGGCAAGGTCGTCACGCAGCTTGCGCAGCGGGGCGAGGGTGCCGTCGTCCGTGGCGTTGGCGGGCAGGGTGCCCTGGATTTCGCGCAGATAATCGGTGGCTGCAGGTATGATCTTGGTCCGCGCCAGTTCCTCGGCGATGTCGGTCTCGATGGTAACCTTGGTCAGATAGTTTTCCAGCTGTACCTCATGCCGGGCGTGGATTTCGGCCTCGGTGAAGAGACCCGTGGTGGTAAAGAGAGCCATGGCCTTTTCGTTGACCATGAAGTCAAGCGCCCGGGGCGTCTGCTTCACGTTGGAGAGGCCGCGGCGGGCGGCTTCATCGGCCCATTCCTGGCTATAGCCGTCCCCTTCGAAGCGAATGGCCTTGCTCTCCACGATGTATTCGCGGATAATGTCCAGAACCGCCGCTTCCAGTTTGCGGCCGCGGTTGATCTTTCGCTCTACTTTGTGATGGAAATCCTTCAGCTGCTCGGCTACGATCACATTGAGGATCGTCATAGGGTTGGAGCTGTTGGCGGAGGAGCCGACGGCACGGAACTCAAACTTGTTGCCCGTAAAGGCAAAGGGGGAGGTCCGGTTACGGTCCGTATTGTCGAGCAGCAGCTCGGGGATCTCGGCGATGCCGAGGTGCATCAGGTCGCTCACGTGCTCGTTCTTCTTGCGCCGGGGCGGATTCTCAATGTCGTCGAGGATCTTGCTCAGACGGCTGCCGATGAAGACCGAGATGATGGCGGGCGGGGCTTCGTTGGCACCGAGGCGATGGTCGTTGCCGGCCGAGGCGATCGAGGCGCGCATCAGGTCGGCATGCTCGTAGACGGCGCGGATTACGGTGGTGAAAAAGGCCAGGAACATGAGGTTCTCCTCCGGGTTTTGACCCGGGGCGAGGAGGTTCTTGCCCGTATCGGTACTCATCGACCAGTTGTTGTGCTTGCCCGAGCCGTTGATGCCGGCAAAGGGTTTTTCGTGCAGCAGGGCGGCGAGGTGGTGCTTGCGCGCTACCCGGTCGATGAGGTCCATGACCATCAGACCGTGGTCGATGGCAACGTTGAGGCCTTCAAACTGCGGGGCACACTCAAACTGCCCGGGGGCAACCTCATTGTGGCGGGTGCGAAGGGGGATGCCCAACTTATGGGCTTCTTGTTCCAGCTCGTTCATGAAGGCAAAGGCCCGCTCGGGTATGGCCCCGAAGTAGTGGTCGTCGAGCTGCTGTCCCCGCGCCGAGGCGGCGCCAAAGACGGTGCGGCCGGTCAGGATCAGGTCGGGACGCAGGTCAAAGAGGGCCCGGTCAATGAGGAAATATTCTTGCTCCAGGCCAAGGGTCGCCACGACGCGGCTCACTTCCGGATCAAAGAGCTTGGCTACAGCGGTGGCGGCTTTGTCCAGCATGCTGATGGACTTCAGCAGGGGGATCTTGTAGTCGAGGGCTTCGCCGGTGTAGGAGACAAAGATGGTCGGGATACAGAGGGTCTTCCCGTAGGTGGTCTCGAAGATGAAGATGGGCGAAGAACAATCCCAGGCGGTGTAGCCGCGAGCCTCGAAGGTGCGGCGCAGGCCGCCGGAGGGGAAGGAAGAGGCGTCGGGCTCTTGCTGGCTCAGTTCGTCACCGGAAAATTTGTCGATGGGCTCATCGCCGGAGAGTTCCAGGAAGGAGTCGTGCTTCTCGGCCGTACGGCCGGTGAGGGGCTGGAACCAGTGGGTGAAGTGGGTCACGCCTTTGTCCATGGCCCAGGCCTTGATGGAGTTGGCCACCGGTCCGGCGATGCCCTTGTCCAGGGTTTTGCCCTTTTCAATGGTTTCTTTCAGCGCCAGGTAGGTCTCCTTGGCAAGGTAATGTTTCATCACCTTTTTGGTGAAGACATGCTGGGCATAGATTTCGCTCGGTCGACGGGACTGATCGGTAGGAGGCACGGGTGGCCGGCTTTGCAGAAGCCTGAGGGCTTGATAACGGGCATTCATGGGCATGGATACATTTTGCGGTAATCGGAAAAAGGGTAGATCCGCGAGTAGGGAGATCAGAGCGTTACTAGCTGGGGGATAGTCGGTCGATTGATGTTGGGGGCATCATGCCCGAATGAAGTCAAAGGCAATGGGTACACCTCCGTTTAGGTATAGGAACCTATCACCCGTACGGTGGCGGGTGGGGTAAAAGGAAGGGGGCAGCGCCAGAGCGCTTAGTCCCGGGTAAGGAGTTTGAAGGCAATATCGTCACCCATCCCCTGGGTAAAGGCGAGGCGCACCAGCATAAGGGCCATAGGCTCCAGCAAGCGGGCGTTTTCAAGCGCGCCGCAGTCAATCGGGATGAAGCCGGTGGCTTCGATCAGCTTGGCGACGGCTGACTTGGCGTCGGCATCATCGCCACAATAGAACATGCTGCCATCGCTGGGCCCAAAGAAGGGGCCATGCTCCATTTGACGGGCGGTGGCGGTATTAAAGGCCTTGACGACCCGGGCTTCGGGCACCATGCGCTGAATCTGCTCAGCGGCGCTCGTGGTGTGCCCCAGGGCAAGTTCTACCTTTTCCCCAAAAATAAAAGGGTTGGTACAGTCGATGATGATCTTGCCTCGGAGAGAGTCGGTGTTGCGGAGAGTCTCCTCGACGGCTTTATAGGGGATGGCAAGAATGATGATCTCGCCAAAGTGTATGGCATTGGCAATGGTCCCCCCTTGGGCATAGTGCTCCATCTGTCCGGCGAGGGCTGTCGCCTTTTCCAGGGATCGGGACCCAATCATGACCCGGTACCCTTTGCGAGTCAGTGACTTGCACAGTGCTGCACCTACGTTTCCGGTGCCGATGATGCCTAGTTTCATGAGAATTGCCTGATGCCAGTGGGGAAGAAGATATAAAGAGAGTAGGTCTTTGCGAAGGAGCGGGGGTGCGTAGAAGAAGTGCCGAGCCCAGCGGTACTTAGGGGCTGATGGAAGTTGCCGTTTCGGCTCTAAAGATAACCGCTTTTTCGAATTTTACGCCAAAGAAGTAAGGGTAAGTTCAAAAAGAATACCGCTGAGGCAAGGATGCCCTTTAGGAAAGGGGAAAAAGCTCATCTTCGTCCTCAAAGCCCTCGGCAATCCCTACTCTTTGGCCTATGTATTCGTTCTTGATCATCTCATCGGTCATGAAATCGGCGACGGCTTCGGCCGATACCTGATTCATGGCCCGGCTGGGGTAGTAGTTGGCCCGGACCAGCAGGTTGCTTCTTTTGGGGCCGGAGGTCATGAAGGCTGGGCAAACGATCGTCCAGTCCAGTCCACTCTCTTGCAGCGCATGGAATACCCGGCGGTGGTCGAGAGAGAGATTTTGCAGGTTGGGCGGGAATCCGAGGCTGTCCATGATCAGCTCATGCTCGTTTTCCTGTAGGATGCCCGCTCCGGTCAGGGTCAGGATGCGCTTGAGGCCATGCTTTTTCATGGCGGCAATGATGTGGCCCATGCCGGTGGAGAGGAGCGTGATCGGACCCTTAAACTGCCGGATGCCTATCACCGAGAGGACAATGTCGTGCCCCGGCATCGCCACATCTATCAGGGCCGGGTACAGGACATCCCCCTGAAACAACTTCAGGTTTTCATGTTCAAACGGATAATCCTCTACGTTGCGGGCGAAGGCAGTTACCTGATGACCTTTTTCCAGCGCATGGGTGACCAAAAGTTTTCCTACCCTCCCCGTAGAGCCTATAATCAAAATTTTCATATACTGCGCAGAATAAGGCCGTAAATAAGGAAAAAGCCCCCATAAAAACCAGTATTGCCAGCTGGATCATATATAGATGCGGGGCCTGATCGGCTTGGAGGAGAAAAACAGGTCTATCGAGAATCTTTTATCTTTCGTTATCTTTGGCAGATGAAAAGATGGTATCGGATATTGCCCGGGAGAAAGCTGCGCAGCAGTCGTTACCTGATCCGCATTGGGATTCTGGCGGCCTTTGTGCTCCTGATGACCCTGATGATGCCCCGGAGTTTTCGGCTGGGCTACGAGTATGAGGTTGGCAAACCCTGGCAGGGTAAGACGCTGGAAGCGCCTTTTGATTTTGCCATTTATAAGCTTCCCGACAGCGTCGCGCGGGAGCGCGAGTGGGTGGGACGGCAGGTCAAGGACATCTACCTGATTGATACATTGGTCCCCGCCAACACGGAGGCCCGGCTGATCGACCGTATCGACGGTCTGAGCCGTCGCCTGCAGGCTTACCGGCAGGCGCGTCAGGAGGGTGACAGCGCCCGCATGCGGCAATTGGAGACCAACTTTTTTGCCCGCAATTATCCGGGCCTGCCCCTCCGGCAGTTGGAAGCGATGGATATCGAGGGAATGGATCTGCTCAAAAGCCGCAGCCTGGAATTGCTGGCGGCCATCTATGACCGGGGCTATCTGGCTACATCGCGTCCCGACACCCTGGACAATTTTATCTCGCTGCGGGTCGCCCCCGGCAAGGAGCGGTACACCCCCTTGCCGGCCCTGCTGGCCGGCCGGGAGCAGGTGGAGCGCTTTGTCGAGCAGCGCGGCCACAATCCCGACCACATCGAGACCATCCTGCTCAAGCGATGGCTGGAGCTGGAGCTGCGCCCCAACCTGATCTATAGCGCCCGCCTCACCCGGGAGGCCCGGCAGCGGCAGATGAGCCTGGTTTCGCCCATCTATGGCAAGATCGAAAAAGGAACCCTCATCATCTCCAAGGACGAGATCGTGGATCGCCGTACGGCGGCGGTTCTGGCATCGCTGGTCCGGGAGCAGGAGCAGCGCTATGGCAGCGAAAACCGGGTGTTGCTCTTCCTGAGTCAGCTGATCGTGATCCTCCTGATCACAGGCATCTTGCTGAATTATCTCCGGATGAGCCGGCCCCGGATCTACTTCAATAACACCAAGCTGGCGTTGATCTTCAGCACCTTTTTGCTGACCGTGGGTGCCATGGTGGTGGCTACCAAGCTCACCGACGTAGCCGTCAAGCTCACGGACATCCTCGGCCCCAATGTGAACCTGTCGTACATCTACCTCGCCCCGGCCTGTATTGTCCCGATCTTTATCAGCAACTTCTTTGAGTTCCGGACGGGATTTTTGTGCAACCTCCTGCTCGCCCTGTTTGGGGCGGTGCTGATCCAGCAGGGGCTGGAGTTTGCCTTCGTGCAGATCATTGCCGGGACAGTAGCCGTCTACTCCATGCGTCGGCTGCGGGAGAGAGAGCGCTTTTTTTATACTCTGGGCTATATTTTCCTGGCTTATTCCCTCGCCTACATTGCCTTCAATCTGGTGAGCAAAGGCAGCTTTTCCGGGATTTCCTACCACACCCTGCTGCTTTTTGCGATCAATGTGGCCATCACCGTCATCGCCTACAACCTGATTTACCTCTTCGAGCGGGTCTTTGGGGTAACCTCTGACCTCACCTATCTGGAGCTATTGGATACCAACCATCCCCTGCTGCAGGATCTGGCCCGCAAGGCTCCGGGTACCTTTCAGCATAGCCTACAGGTCGCCAACATCGCCGAGGCGACGATCAAGGAGATCGGCGGCAATCCCCTGCTGATTCACGTCGGAGCGCTGTACCACGACATTGGCAAGACCCTGAACCCGCGCTTTTTCATTGAAAATGTGGGGAAAGACGGGGGCGAAAACCCACATGAGACGGTGAGCTGTGAGCAAAGTGCCGAGATCATCATCGGACACGTGCGGCATGGGGTGGAATTGGCCAACAAATACCACCTCCCTCAAGAGATCATTCAGTTCATCGAGACCCACCATGGCACCACCCGGGTGGAGTATTTTTACCGGCAGTACCTGAGTGAGAATCAGTGTGCCGAGCCTACCGATGAGGAGCTCTTCCGCTACCCTGGGCCCATGCCATTTTCCAAGGAAACGGCCGTCCTGATGATTGCCGACTCGATAGAGGCGGCCTCGCGTTCACTCAAGAATCCCACCCCGGAGAAGCTCCGGGATCTGGTGGACAGCATCATCGATTTCAAGATTCAGGACAATCAGTTGGAAAACTCTCCTCTGACCTTTAAGGATATTGCCACCATCCGCAAGGTGGTCAATAAGCAGCTGATCAGCATCTACCACGGCCGTATCGAGTACCCCAAGGCGCCGCCAGTGGCGCCGGCAGTGCCGAATCCCCCACCCTGAAGGAGGATAGACCAGGGGGGAAAAAGGCTGGAAAATATCCAGCATCCGTCTACCTTTGAAGCAGCTTAGGACCAACAGGGTCCGATACGTCCCTTATTTCCGCTACATGCCGAAATCTTCCCGCAAACGCAAGATCTACGTCCTTGATACCTCAGTTATCCTGCATGACAACAATGCCATCAATAGCTTTGAGGAAAACGATGTAGCCATTCCCATCACGGTTCTGGAAGAGCTGGACAACTTCAAGCAGGGCAACGCCACCAAGAACTTTGAAGCACGGGAGTTTATCCGCTTCATCGATTCGCTGTCGGGCAAGTTTACGCTGCAGGATTGGATCCCGATCGAAGGCCCCGGCCGGGGGCGCTTCAAAGTGGTGATGCCCCAGCCCGCCAACGGGCTGGATGCGGAGGCCATCTTTGGTGAGCGCAAGGCCGACCACAAGATCCTCAATGCCGCTCTGGCCTTGCAGCATTCGGAGGGCGATGCCCGGGTCATCCTGGTTACCAAGGACATCAACCTGCGCCTCAAGGCGAAGGCCCTCAACCTGCCGGCCGAGGACTTTGAAACCGGTAAGATCAAGGATGTAAACAACCTTTACACCGGGCGTACGCTGCGAGAGGATGTGCCGGAAGCCATGATTAATGGCATCTTTGAACATGGGTCAGCCCCGGTCGATGAGCTCTTTACCGAAGATCTGCCGCCTGACAACCATTACTTCATTCTCAAAAACGGCAACCATTCGACCCTGACCTACTACCACGCTGCGGCCCATGCCCTGGAGCGGGTCGTGAAGATGACCGCCTACGGCATCAAACCCAAAAATGCCGAACAGACCTTTGCCCTGCATGCGCTGTTTCATCCTGATATCCGCCTGGTGACGATACAGGGAGTGGCCGGGACGGGAAAAACGCTACTTGCGTTGGCCTCGGCGCTAGAACAGCGCCGGGAGTACCGTCAGATCCTGGTGGCCCGCCCGGTCGTGCCCCTGGGAAATAAGGACATCGGTTACCTGCCTGGCGACATTAAGGACAAGTTAAATCCTTATATGGAGCCCCTTTGGGACAACCTGAAATTTATCAAAAACCAGTTTAAGGCGACAGATAAGCGGTATAAGCAGATCGAGCAGATGGTGCAGGAGGAAAAAATCGTCATCACTCCCCTGGCCTATATCCGTGGCCGCAGCCTCTCCAAGGTCATTTTTATTGTTGATGAGGCCCAAAACCTCACCCCGCACGAGATCAAGACCATCATCACCCGGGCCGGAGAAGGGACCAAGCTGATTTTTACCGGCGACATCAATCAGATTGACACGCCCTACCTTGATGCTCAATCCAATGGCTTGTCCTATGTCATAGACAAGTTGCGGGGGCATCGGCTCTTTGCTCATATCACCCTTGAAAAAGGCGAGCGATCCGCGCTCGCCAACCTTGCCAATGAACTGCTTTGACCGCTTTACCATTTCGGGCATATTTCGGTCCTGGCAAGGCACCTTTTTAGGAGGAATTTATATATTGCCCGCCGAAAGATCGCGATCTGCACGGGAATTCCCCGCTTTCCATTTGCTTACCCATTTGGTGCACCTCTGGCACCCCTAAACCCAGCCGTCATGAGACTGCGTGTTTCTTCCATTGACACCTCCCTGACCAAAGTCAAGCTCCAGGATATTTTCGAGGAGTATGGGGATATTCAGTCGATCAAGTCCTTTCGCCTGCCGGATGGCAGTGGCAATCTGGCCTTGCTGCTTATTGAGATGAAGCGCGAACGGGAAGCGCTTGAGGCATTGCAGGAGCTCAACGGAAAGATATTTGGCTCTACGGCCTTGCGGGTAGAGCTGTCCAACGACACCATAAAAACACAGGGGCGCAAGCCTGTGCCTCCGGTGGATGTGGATGATGATGAAGACGAGGACGACGCACCATCATCGGTGGAGGCGCCGGATCTTGGCGAAGACGAGCTCAATGATGAAGAGGAAGAAGTGGATGAGGTCCCGCTCGACGATATTTCGGACGAAGAATACTGAGTCCCTCGGGTACTCCCTGGCAGCGATGTGTCTGCCGGTTTATCTCTGGTCCGCCATACGGGTAAAATATGCCCGTGTGGCGGTTCGTACTTTGGGGGCCAGCAGGATCGCCGGCACCGTCGTTGGGATAGCCATGAGGGCAAACATCCCGTCGATCAGGCCAACGGCGGCGTCGAGGGAGGCCACGGCCCCAAAGAGGATTGACAGCACGTATAGATATCGATACAGGTGCTGATGCCGGGCCCCGAGGAGGAAGTTCAGGCACTTGGTCCCGTAGTAGAAGTACGAAAAGAGCGTAGTCAGGCTGAATACCACCACGCAGGTGGTCAGCAGTAGCGGGCCAGCCTCCGGCATGCTGTGCGCAAAAGCCGAAAGGGTGATGGCAATGCCCTCTTCGGAGCCTCCTTCCCAGGCTCCGGTTACAATAATGGCCAGGGCGGTGAAAGTGCATACCACCAGCGTATCAATGGCCGGACCCAGCATGGCAATCAAGCCTTCGCGTACAGGTTCCTGCGTTTTGGCGGCGCCATGGGCCATGGGCGCCGTGCCGATGCCGGCCTCATTGGAAAAGGCGGCTCGCCGTACCCCCATCAGGATCACTGAGCCTACGGC
>RFHL01000839.1 GCA_003696875.1 Bacteroidota bacterium
CCACCCCCGGCAACCCTGCCGGCGGTCCTGCGTATGTGGCAGGATCGCCGGCTTTTTTTTCGGCTGTGTGTCCTTTTTCGCATGTTTGTAGCTATGACTCACCTCAGCGTAAACCTCAACAAAGTCGCCCTGCTGCGCAACTCCCGCGGTCGCAATTTCCCGAACCTGCTCCAGGTTGCGGCCGACTGTGTGGCCTTCGGGGCCGATGGGATCACGGTACATCCCCGGCCGGACGAGCGACACACCCGTCGCGCTGATGTTTATGCCCTTAAAGAGACGCTCAGCGTCGAGCTCAATGTAGAGGGCTATCCCTCGGAAGCTTTCTTGCAGATGATTGAGGAGGTGAAGCCCGCCCAGTGCACCCTGGTACCGGACCCTCCGGGGGCGTTGACGTCGGATTCGGGTTGGGATACCCTGCGGTTCCGGCATATGTTGCTGGAGATCGTCGCCCGCGTGCAGGCGGCGGGGGTGCGGTGTTCGCTCTTTGTCGCTCCTGACCTGGACCACATCGCCGGAGCCCGAGAGCTAGGCACAGACCGGATCGAGCTATATACCGAGGCCTATGCCTCGGCCTATGCGCAGGGGCGGGAGGCTGCCGTGGCTCCCTATGTCCGGGCTGCCGCCTATGCCCATGAGCTGGGGATGGAGGTAAATGCCGGACATGACCTCAATCTGGAAAATCTGGCCTTTTTTGCTCAAAAGGTTCCTCAGCTGGCCGAAGTGTCGATCGGTCATGCCCTGATCGCGGATGCGCTCTACCTCGGCTTCGCAGAGACCATTCGCCGTTATCAGCAATGCCTGGGTAAGGAAGTCCGGCCCGGGGCTACGGCCTAAGCGGCTGAAGCGGCGACCTCGCCGCTGAACAGATTGATGAGGAACAGCCCGTACACGAGCAGGAGGGCCCAGCCCTCCCAGCGGGTGAGCCGCTTGTCCTGCAGGACAAAGAGGGTAAGGATGGAGACCACAATCATTGCTGGCAAGCTGAAACTCAGGATGGACGGCGGCACCAGGATCTCCCCAAACAGCCGGGGGATGCCCATCACAGCGAAGATATTGAAGATGTTGGAGCCGAGGATGTTGCCAATGGCCATCTCGGCATTGCCGACGCGCACGGCCACAATAGAGACGATCAGCTCAGGCAAGGAGGTCCCCAGGGCTACCGCAGAAAGGGCAATCACCTCCTGGCCGATGTTCAGGATGGTGGCCAATTCAATGATGGCGCGCACATTGTATTCGGCGGAGAAGTAAATGACAACTCCGCTGACCAGCAGGATCAGAGGATCTTTCCATGAAAAGACCGGCAGCGCCTCCCGTTCCTCCGGCTCTAGTTCCATAGCCATGGCATTGCGCTTACCTTCCCGGCTCAGGGCCAGGATATAGGTGAGGTAGAGCGCCAGCCCTGCCAGTAGGAGCCCCCCTTCCCATATGGAAAAATGGCCATCAATCAGGCATAGAAGCAGAAGAAAAGCCGAACCCACCATCATGGGCAGGTCTACCCGCATCACATCAAACTCCAGTCGGATTTCCTTCCCCATGATGCCTACGATGGCGAGCACCAGAGCCATGTTGGTGATATTGGAGCCGATCACATTGCCTGGGACGATGCCGGAGGTCGCGCCCCCCTTAAACACGGCAATAATGGAGGTCACCAGCTCAGGCAGGGAGGTACCCACGGCAATGAGGGTAACCCCGACAATAAAAGGGGATATGCCCATCGCCAGACCAATGCGTTCAGAAGCTTTGATAAAGAAATCCGCGGCCACAATGAGGGTGACCAGCGTCAGCACAAACAATCCACCCCACAGCAATATGAGCATCATACACAAGTCCTTAGAGCTTCGATGGTACGAAGGCCCAACGAGAGAGTTGGCCCGGCGCGAAGATAATCAATTGGTAGAACTCACGACCGCGATTTTCCAGAGAGGTCACTGGTCATGGGGCGTCTGGTTCGCCATATCCCTTGGGGCAAGGAGCCTGAGGAAGGGGGAAAAGATGGAATGCTACAATGAATCGACGATTTTTTTGTAGGTTTAGAACACCCCTCACAATGGGTATTTTGCATGCTTGCCTATGGTCCAAAGGCTTTTCTTCCCCACCCTGCTCTGTCTGTTGATTGCTTCCAGCCTGCTGCCCGCGCAGTCGCGCACCTATCTGGGGGTGAATGTAAGTCCCTTGATTCTCAATACCCTGGAAGTCCGGGCTGATGTGGAGGTAAGTCCGGGGTTTGCTTTGCAGAGCAGCTTGGGGGTCCGGTTTCAGCGGCGGCCGGATGAGCAGCCTGCCTTTCTTGATGCCTTGACGCCTTTTAGCAATCGCCACAACTACGGCGCCTTTCTAGCGGTAGGGGGGCGGTTTATCAACCCTGCCGATAATCGCTACGACTTTCCTTTTGTGGCCATTGACCTGATCGGTTTTTATGCTGACGACGAATACCTGCTGGCCGACCAAGGGAGCGGAAGTCCCCCCGAGGCGGTGCGCGACCAGCGCTTGTCGCTGGGAGCCATGGTCACCATGGGCTTTGTTGTGTATGTGACCAAGCGCTGGCGGGCCGACTTGGGCCTGCAAATGGGCTACACTCCTCCTCCCCCGGATCGGGTGGAATATTTCTATCCGGGCCTCGGCTTTAGCACCTATGGGCGTGGAATCATCGGCTTGCGGGGGGGGCACATTCAGCCGCTTATTTCCCTGAAATATAACCTGATCCAGGACAAGCGGCAGCGGATACACTCCATGGATTAGTTCCCTCACCCAAACAATTGCCGGGTCTGAGTGGTCAAGGGAGAGAATCTAGCTAACGGCCTATGCCCAGGATCACCTTCATCACCATTGGCTCCGAGCTGCTGAGAGGCCGCATCGTGAATACCAACGCCACCGAGGTGGCGCTTTGTCTCCGCCGCTACGGCTTTGCGCTCGACCGGGTGCTGAGCATCGCCGATGACCGGGCCGCCATACAGGCGGCTGTCACTGCCGAACGGGCCCAGGCCGAGCTCGTCCTGATCAGCGGAGGACTGGGGCCCACCCGGGATGATATCACCAAACACGCCCTGGCCGAGCTCACAGGCTGTCCCCTGCGTTGGGATGAAGGCCTACGGGAGCAGCTCGCCGCGCGCTACGCGGCGCGGGGACGGGAGCTGAATCCCCTCACCGCCCAGCAGGCGCTGGTGCCCGAGGGGTGGACGGTCCTCCCCAATGCCATCGGTACGGCACCCGGCCTGTCCTGGCGGCAGGATGGAAGCTGGCTGGTTGCTATGCCCGGCGTACCTTTTGAGCTGTTGCATATCGTGGAGCACGAGCTGATTCCCCGGCTGCAGCAGGCCTTTCCGGCGGAGGCCTTTGCCCAGCGGGTGATCCGCTTGCATGGCATCACCGAGTCAGCCGCGGCCAGCCGCATGGAGCAGCTGGAGGCGGACCTGCTGGCCGGACTGGAGGTGAGCTACCTGCCCCGGCATGATGGCCTCTGGATCGAGTTGGGGGGGCGTTTGGGAGGGGTAGAGGCCCCGCATACGCTGGAAAGCGCCTCCAGGGCCGTGGCGGACCTTTTTGCGGATACCTGCTATGCTCGTAGTGATGCACCGGTAGCCGCCCTGTTCCTGGACGCCTGCCGTGGGCGCGGCCTGACCCTGGCGGTGGCTGAGAGCCTCACTGGCGGCCAGGTGGCTGCCAGCCTGGTCCAGATCTCAGGGGCCTCGGAAGTCTTCCGGGGATCGGTCACGGCTTATGACCCGGCGGTGAAGGTACAGCTGCTGGAAGTGCCTGCCCACTGGATTCAGGACCCGGGTGTGGTGTCTGCGCCGGTAGCCGAGGCCATGGCCGAGGGCGTGCGTCGCCTACTGGGCGCCGACATCGGGCTGGCCACCACCGGGCTCGCTGAGCCCGACGGAGATAGACCTGCCCAGGCCTGGATCGGCTATGCCGATGCCCGGGGCCGTGGCAGCGAGCATACGTATTTACGCTACCCGCGTACGGTCAACATCACGCGATTGGCCCAGCAGGCTCTGATTTTTGCCCTGAAAAAAGTCCAGGAGCAAAGTTGAGATCGCGGCCTTTTTTCAGTAATTTTGAGGCTTGGAATGTGCCCAGATGGTTGATTGTTAGACGATCTGGCTCGCTTCAGGCGAAAGGACTCTCCGCACACGGACAGGCCGGGCCTGCCGGTAGGCGAAAGCCTCTTTTCTTTTGTTTCTACTCGCAATAGCTCCTAGATATATGGCACAGGTTGAATTGAGAATGCCCAAGATGGGCGAGAGCATCATAGAAGCGACCATCCTCAGCTGGTCCAAAGAAGTCGGACAGGAAGTCGAGGCCGAAGAGACCATTCTGGAAATTGCCACCGATAAAGTGGACTCAGAGGTTCCCTCGCCCGTGGATGGCAAGCTGCTGGAGTATCGCTTCAAGGAGGGTGATGTGGTTCCGGTGGGTGAGGTGATCGCCATCATCGAGACTGAGGCAGAGGTGGATAGCGAGGCCCCGGTTAATGGCCAACCCCATGTGGAGGATGTGCCCGAGGAAGTGGCCCAACATGTGCCCTATGTGCCACAGGCCGAGCCGGTAGCCGAGGGGGTGGCCACCGGAGGCCACAGTCCGCATGGCAGCAACGGGCGCTTTTATTCACCTCTGGTACTCAACATCGCCCGGACCGAGGGAATTTCCATGCCGGAACTGGAACAAGTGCCGGGCACCGGCCGGGAAGGCCGGGTAACCAAGAAGGATATCCTGGCCTATGTCAAGACCCGGCAGGCACAGCCGGTAGTGGTGCCTGCCGCTGTAGCGCCTGCTCCGAAGCCGGTAGCCCCAACCCCACAGAAGGTGACCGCCCCGGCCCCCGTGACTTATAACCACAGCGGTAACATTGAGATTCAGGAAATGGACCGAATGCGCAAGCTCATTGCGAGAAACATGGTCCATTCCAAGCAGACTTCCGCCCATGTGACTTCCTTCGTCGAGGCAGATGTCACCCATCTGGTGCAGTGGCGGGCTCGGGTCAAGGACCAGTTTTACAAGCAGTATGGCGAAAAGCTGACCTTTACTCCGCTCTTTGTACAGGCAGTCGCCCGCGCCCTGCGCGAGCATCCCATGATCAATACCTCGATTGATGGGGACAACGTCCTGATTAAGAAAGACATCCATGTCGGTATTGCCGTCGCCTTGCCTACGGATAACCTCATCGTGCCGGTGATCCGGCACGCCGATCGACTGAATCTCGCCGGTCTTGCCGCCGCCGTCAATGATCTGGCCCGCCGGGCCCGCGAAAACAAGCTCAGGCCCGAAGAACTTGAGGGAGGGACCTACACCCTGTCCAATGTGGGGACCTTTGGCAACGTGATGGGCACGCCCATCATCCTGCAGCCGCAGGTGGCCATTCTGGCGGTGGGGGCCATTCGCAAGCTCCCCTCCGTGATTGAAACCCCCGCTGGTGACCTGATCGGCATCCGGCAGAAGATGTTCCTGTCCCACTCCTACGACCACCGGATCGTGGATGGTGCCCTGGGGGGGCGCTTTGTGCGCCGGGTAGCTGATCTGCTGGAGGCCTGGGATCCGGAGACCCCTGTTTAAACCCTTGTCACATTTGCCCATCGACTCTGCCCGGGTGCTGGCGCACCTAGCCCTCTGGGGCGTTGCCCTGATCTACGGCCTCAATTACTTTCTGGCCCGGCAGGTCTTTGCCGAAGTGCCGCCTATGGCATTGGTCGCCCTGCGCAGCCTGTTTGGGGGGCTGGCCTTCATGGCTATCCTCCGCTGGGGTACCCGTGAGCGGATACGATCCCGGGCTGACTGGGGTAGACTGGTCCTTTGTGGGCTTTTCGGCGCCGCCCTTAACCAGCTTTTCTTCCTCCTGGGCCTATCCCGTACCGTCGAGGTGAATGCATCAGTGCTTATGACCACGGTTCCCCTATTTGTGTTTCTGGGCGCCTTTGTGTTGCGGGAAGAGGTGCTCACCTGGCGCAAGGCCCTGGGGCTGATTGTAGCTGGGACCGGGGCCGTACTGCTCGTCCTGGGGGGGCGTCGTCTCTCCTTTGGGACTGACACCCTGGCCGGCGACCTCATGATCACCTTCAATGCTGCAAGCTATGGGGTCTACCTGGTACTGGTGCGGCCGCTGATGCTACGCTATCACCCCTTCACGGTCGTAGCCTGGGTGTTTACCTTTGGTGCCATTCTGAATGTGCCGCTGGGACTGCCCAGCGTGCTTGAGGTGCCCTGGGCCACCCTCAGCGCTGGCGCCTGGTGGCGGGTTGTCTATATCCTCCTTTTTGTGACAGTGGGCACCTACGGCCTCAATGCCTGGGCCCTGGGCCGGGTGCCGGCCTCAGCTGTAGGTATCTATGTGTATCTGCAACCTGTCATTGTGACGGTCATGGCCTTCTTTTGGGCTCGGGATGACCTCAGTTCTGGTAAGATTTTTTTTATGGCACTGGTTTTGGCCGGAGTATTTGCCGTTACTTACAAAAAGCCGCGACAGCGCAGTAGGGTTTAAAGCGGTCACTTGCTACCTTTGTGAAAGACCAGAATTGAGAAAATAGAACATTCGAGGTAGGTACCTGGAAAACAAAGTCTTGAGATTTTTGGTCCGCATCATGTTCGCCTATGCCGGAAGAATTCGGTTTTCATGACTTCGAGGAGCACCGGGCCCGGCAGCACGCCCGGGACTTCGAGAAAAGGCTCAGAAACAACGAGCACTTTTTCATCGACCTGTATCAGGTAGATGAGATTTTTCAATACTACGTACAAGAGCGCAGTTGGGACAAAGCACAGCGTCTGCTGGCTTTTGCCTTGGAAACGTATGCCTCCAACGCGGATCTCTACTTCAAGATGGCCCGACTGGAAGTCGAGCGAGGGGAGATGGACACGGCCCTGGAAGAGATTGATACCGCCTTGCAGTTCAGCCCGGGCAACTATGACTACTTGCTGGCCCGTAGCGAGGTCTTGGCCCGTCTGGACCGTTATGAGGAGGCTTGTGAACTGCTCGAAGGTCTGATCCCCCTCACGGAGCATCCCGAAGAGGTCTTTTTGCAGCTGGGCAATGTAGCGCAGGTGTGTAATGAATTTGAGGATAGTGCCCGCTACTACCGGCAAGCTTTGCAGCTCGCTCCTGATTATGAGGAGGCTTTGATGGAGCTGGGCTTCCTGCTTGAATCCGAAGACCGGGGAGGGGAAGCGCTCAGTCTGTACGAGCGCTATCTGGACGACAATCCCTATTCCGCGAGCATCTGGTATCAGTTGGGACTGTGGTACCATAAGGCGGGCAACTATGAGCGCGCCTTGGAGGCGCTGGAGTATGCGCTGGTGATTCAGGACGATTTCGCCGCTGCCTATCTCTACAAGGGACAGGTGCAAATGGACCTGGAGCGGTATCACGATGCCCTGCGCACCTTTTTGGAGGCTGGCACGATCGCACCTCGCGATCCCAATACGCTGTATCAGATTGCCGAGTGCTACGAACATTTGGATCTTTTTCCTGAGGCCATCCGCTATTATAGCAAGGTGACCGAGCTGGACCCGGATTATCTGGAGGCCTGGGTCGGAATGGGCTTTTGCCTGGAAAAGCGGGAGCGATATCTGGAGGCAGTACATTTTTATCACAAGGCCTTTCGCCTGGATGAGGAGAATGAGGAAGTCTGCCTCGCCCTGGCGATCTGTGAATACAAGCTGGGCAACCAGCACAGCGCCTACCTCTTCCTGGAGCGGGCGATCGCCCTCGCGCCGGATGAGCTGACGATCTGGCAGGACTGGAGCGAGTTGCTCTACGAACAGGAAAACTACCCGGGGGCCATCTCTATGCTGGAGGAAGGCATCAAGCTCAATCCCGGCTTGTCGCCTCTGTATTATCAGTGCGCAGCATACTGCTTGAGCAGTGGCTTTCCCGAAAAAGGGCTGATGTATCTGGAAAATGCCCTACTCATGGACTATGATGCCCATGACCTCCTGTTTCATTACGAGCCGGGCCTTCGCGACGATCGGGACGTACGCCTGTTGCTGAGACAGTACCGAGCCTAGGGGGGCGACCCGCTTTAGCTAAAAATCCTGTATCTTTCGGTTCCAGAAGAGAGGGACTCACATGACCCACCTACAGGTGCATCATTTGGGTTCCCTAGCTCGTTGGAAGAAAGCCACCGGCTGTTCGCTCTCTTGTCCCCCTTTCTCCGCCAAAACCATGCACATCCGAGGTTTCCTCATGCTGCTTCTTCCCCTGCTGCACGCGTCTGTGCCCGCTTGGGGGCAGGTGACAGGACGATGTGGGACCCTCGAAGCCGAAGCCTGGATGGATACCCAC
>RFHL01000840.1 GCA_003696875.1 Bacteroidota bacterium
GCTTTAGCCCGGGGCTTTCGGCAAAAAAACTGCTAGATGCTGTCCGCCCGGCACTAAAGTGGCCGGGCTAGGGAGCCGTGCTGTGGCAATGTAGCCCCGCGGCTTTAGCCCGGGCCCTCCCTAGCCCCGCGGCTTTAGCCCGGGGCTTTTGGAAAATATCTGCCAGCCGCGCAGCGGCCGCCCCGGGCTATCCCAGCTGCCAGCGACAATTTTTAGCAAAAAGTCGCTGCGGGAAAACCTGAAAATCATTATCTTGCCATTACTTCCAATCACACAACACTTACCGCCCAGAGATGAAGAAGCCTATCATCTTCCTCACATTTGCCAATGAGCGGGACAATCCCAGTCGCGACCTCAAAGCCCTGGAGCCCGAACGCAACCAACTGCTCTATACGCTGGCCAAATTTAGCCAGGGCAAATACCACCTCGCTCCTTCCCAGCCGGCTGAACTCATTCGCCATCTCAACCAATTTCCTGGCCAACTCATCATCTTCCATTTTAGCGGTCATGCTGACGGACAGCAGCTGCAGATGGAAAACCTTGAAGGTCAGGCGGAAAAACTGCACCGCCAGCACCTCGGTGCCATCCTGGCAACGGAAGCAACAAACAAGCTTAAACTTGTCTTCCTCAACGCCTGTGCCACCGAAGAGCAAGTAGCCTGTCTCCAAAGGGCAGGTGTTCCGGCCATTATTGCCACTAAAAAAGATATTTCAGACACCGCCGCCAGCACCTTTTCCCAGATATTTTACCAATCATTGATAGCCGGCAATACCCTTGAAGGAGCCTTCAACAAAGCAAAAGCCGCCATAGAACCCGGGCGCCATCACGATGGCCTTCATCATGGGGGACTTATTTACACATTTGACAGCCTGCCCTCCACCTTTCCCTGGGGCCTGTACCTACAGGATGAGCGCATTCGCCAATGGAAACTCAGTGATGAATCTACCGGAGAGGACATCCCCCAGGCCCTCACCCCCCTGCCCCTCATCAACCCCCAGGAGGTCATTGGCCGCGACGACGACCTCCAAAAATTGGAACAGCGATTAACCGAGGCCAATCAAGTTCTACTCGTCAACGGCCTGGGCGGCATCGGCAAAACCACCCTGGCCAAAGCCTACCTCAGCCAGCACTTCCACAGCTTCGACCACCTTGCCTGGATCAACATACAGCCCGGGGAGGATAGCCAGCACCACAGCGCCCTGAGTGCCTTTGCCAATAACCTGGACCTGTTCGAAAACCTGAATCTCACTTTTAACCCCAA
>RFHL01000841.1 GCA_003696875.1 Bacteroidota bacterium
CACAACCGGGCCTGACGCACCTGGGCGGACAGTCCTTGCGGGCTGAACTGCAGCGTGGAACGCAGCTCCGACAGCGCCATGCCATTGAGTCGAAACGTGCGGCTGTGAAGCTGAATATTGCCGCTGATGGGAAGCTCGGCCCGATTGTCATCGGCGGACGCCCGGGACGGGGCGAGTTGCTGGAGGAGACCGGCGAGCTTGTCCCAGCGGAGTCTTTCCGCATCGATTTCCATGTCCAGCTCGATCAGACCCTGGCGTTCGATTGCCGTTCCACTCACGCTGAAGGCATCCTCTCCATGCCGCAACACGGCATGGGTGAGTTTCACTTGCGCATCCTGCGCCGTCAGGTCGAGTTGATCGATTTCCAGGGCGGCCAGGCCCTTCCAGGGTAGTCGAAAGTGTTTTGCTTGCAGATGTCCCTGCCCGGTAAAGGACAGAGGGCGGCTCCAGGCCAGCTGCAACTGCAGATTGCCTTTGACCCAGCCCGAATCCACGGGGTTGTGGACGAGGATGGCATCCAAGGTGTCGGTGTTCAGTTCCCCGTCGAAGATGAGATGCAGCTGTTTCTGGCTGCTGACCAGGGAAAAGGCAGCCTTGCGTCCGTCATGGATGATATTCGTGCGCCGCAGTTGGGTTTGCCCGTTGGCGAAAACATACTCGCACTGAATCTTCGGGCCTTTAGACCACATGAGCTGCGCCGTCAGCCGGGCCTCTTTGCCCCGTCGCCAGGACAGGTTGCCGGCGCTGACTTGGACCCCGGGTTTGATATGGTACTTGGGGTCCCAGTCGAGAAGCTCGGTGAGCCGGTCCAGGAAGCGAGGCTGCAGCCTACCGGCCAGTTTCAGCTCGCAGCCCGTGATGCCCGCCAGAATGTTGTCGACCCTGCCGGACAGTTCCATCGGGCTGTCCAGCACCTGAGCCCTGACTTCGTGGAGTTGGAGGAGTTGTCGTTTCTGATCATTTTGCAGGACGTAGCGGCCTTCGAGAAGTTGGACGGGTTTGGCAAAGAGTATGGACTTGAAGGCCACCTGCTCCAGGGAGCCTCCCACTTTGACTTTCCAGAGGTCGGGCTGCAGTAAAGGGC
>RFHL01000070.1 GCA_003696875.1 Bacteroidota bacterium
GAGTTGGGGAGTTGGGGAAGGGGGGATCATTTGAACGCCTGGTAGAGGCGGTTTCTACCTATAGGAAGACGTACAGAGGGGATTTTTCCATGAAACGCCCCCCTTGCTTATACAAATAGGAAAAAAAATGAATATGAATCAACAACCGCTACGCGGTCGACAGCCGGAACTTGCTGCGGCAACGCCAGTGTTTTTGCCCTTGTTCAGATATGGGGTTGGCCCTGCTAGAGCCAACCCCAGGTGGGATCAGGATTGAAAGCATGTCCCCGTGTCACAGACACAGGCCTGCGGCCTGGATCGGTTCATTGGTCAAGGGGTCGATGCCTCCACTGCTGACCTGGTCCGGAAAGATGCAGTCGTCGCAGTTCTGGATTTCGTATTGGCCCACTCCGGCCTTGCCGTAGGGCAGGCTGGTGACATCCCCTTCAAAAAGCAGGGTGTCTCCCCCATTGACCACCTCAATCTGGTAGGTGAATACACCCTCCTGATTGCCAGAGTTGGCGTCCCAGCTGGTGGACAGGTCGCTGGCCGAGAAGACCTCGGCCCCAAAACCGCTGAAAATCCGCACCGAAACCGCACTGGGGGTACAGCTCGCCCGGGCAAAAAAGACATCATTCATGCCGTCGCCATTGGGGGTAAAAATGTTCGGGACAAAAAGCGTGCAACCACCGCCCAAGTCGTAGGCGGTTTCCAATTGGGTACAGGCCTGCCGGTTGACAAAACCCTCAGGCTCACAGGCCATAACGATCAGAGCAAGGATGGGGAAGAGGATGGGCTTGATGCGCATAGATAATAGTGTGTAGAAGCCAGGTCAGGGCCTGGCCGGAAACCAATCAATAGAAGCATCCCTACAGGATGTCAAACCATTTTCCTATGGCCAAAGATACGCAAAGACGGGTCGTCTGACAACGCAGATACCCGCCTTTAGAAAACGATCCGATTCTGTATTTATGCGCCAAACATCCGCTTCACCCGCAGCAGGCCTTCGACCAGACGATCGATCTCCTCTTTGGTGTTGTAAAAAGCGAAGGAGGCCCGCATGGTGCCCGGAATCCCGAACTGGTCCATCAGAGGCTGGGTACAGTGGTGCCCCGTCCGGATCGCAATGCCCAGTTGATCGAGGATGGTGCCCCCATCATAGGGATGAATGTCGCCCAAGAGGAAAGAAATCACGCTGGCCTTTTGGGGTGCGGTGCCGATGATACGCAGGCCCTCGATCTCCGAGAGGCGCGCGGTACCGTAGGCAAGCAGTTCCTGCTCCCAGGCCGCAATCTGCGCCATGCCAATTCCTTCCAGATAGGTGATGGCCGCCTCCAGGGCGATGCCGCCGGAGATGTGGGGCGTACCTGCCTCAAACTTGTGCGGCAGGCCGTTGTAGGTGGTTTTTTCGAAGGTGACCCGGTCAATCATATCTCCCCCGCCCATGTAGGGCGGCATGGCGTCCAGCCACTTTTCCTTGCCGTAGAGCAGCCCCACGCCCGTCGGGCCAGCCATCTTGTGGGCCGAGCACACAAAGAAGTCGCAGTCCAGCACCTGCACATCCACCTTTTGGTGGGGGACAGCCTGCGCCCCGTCCAGCAGGACGGGGATGTCGCGGGCATGGGCTTGCGCAATGATCTCCTCCACCGGATTGACGGTGCCGAGGGAATTGGAAATATAGACCACCGCCACCAGGCGGGTGCGCTCGGTCAGCAGGCCCGGCAGGGCCTCCATATCCAGCGATCCGTCCGGCAGGACGGGGATGACCTTCAGCTTCGCCCCGCTCCGCTCGCACAGCATCTGCCAGGGCACGATGTTGGAGTGGTGCTCCATGCCCGAGATGAGGATCTCATCTCCCTCGCGCACATAGGCCTGCCCGAAGGAGTAGGCCACCAGGTTGATGGCCTCGGTGGTCCCCGA
>RFHL01000842.1 GCA_003696875.1 Bacteroidota bacterium
GGGGGCCATGCGTCCCCAAAGGGGCGAGTCCCTTTGTCCTTCGACCCCGCCGCAGCCGTGATTCCACACGCTTCGATCTGGCTCTGTGTGTGAGCCATGGGACCGCTTGTGTCCCCCAAGGCATAGCATACGGTCCTTCTCCCCATCCAGAAAGGCAATTGATATGAAACATGTTTCCCTACTCCTGACTGGCTTTACTTCTCTGCTCATGTCTTACACCGCCTGTACCCCTTCCCGCGAGGAGGCTAGCCATCTAAGCGTGCAGGTGGTCGAGACCTCGGCCGCCGGAAACAAGCACCAGCCGGTGGAGCCCCTGGCGGCGGCCGGCGACTCGGCCGTAGCCCTGGTTCTGAACCCCGAGGAAGTTTTTCAAACGATCACCGGCATCGGAGGCTCCTTCACCGAGGCTTCGGCTCACCTGCTCAATCAGCTGAGCGATACCAACCGGCAGCGCATCCTCCAGGCCTACTTTGGCGATGAGGGCGCCCGATATTCCCTCACCCGGACGCATATCAACTCCTGCGACTTCTCCGTCAGCAACTATTCATACGCCCCGGTAGCGGGCGACAAGGAGCTGGCTCACTTTAGCATCGACGAAGATCGCCCCGATCTGATCCCGATGATCAAGGCTGCTCAGGAGATATCGACCGATGGCTTCAAGATCATCGCTTCGCCCTGGACCGCGCCGCCGTGGATGAAAGACAACAATGACTGGAGGGGAGGCAAGTTGCTGCCGGAGTATCGTGATACCTGGGCCCTATTTTTCTCCAAATACCTGGACGCCTACCGGGCCGAGGGCATCGAAATCTGGGGCCTCACCGTGGAGAATGAACCCCTGGGCAATGCCAACAACTGGGAGAGCATGCACTTCAGCGCGGAGGAGATGAACGCCTTTGTGCGGGACCACCTGGGCCCTCGCCTTGAGGCCGATGGGCAACAGGCTAAGATCCTGGGCTATGACCAAAACCGCGACGAACTCAAACACTGGGTGGATGTCATGTATGACGATCCGGAGGCGGCCCGCTACTTCGACGGGACGGCCATCCACTGGTATGCCAGTACGGTGGAGTGGTTTCCCGATGTCCTGCAGTACGCTCATCAGAAGGCGCCTGACAAGCACCTGATCGAAACCGAGGGCTGCGTAGATGCCGAGGTTCCCAAGTGGCAGGACGATGCCTGGTACTGGCGCAAGGAGGCGACCGACTGGGGCTGGGACTGGGCTCCGCCGGAGACCAAGCACCTGCACCCCAAGTATTCTCCCGTGTACCGATACGCCCGTGACCTCATCGGCTGCCTCAACAATTGGGTCGATGGCTGGGTCGACTGGAATATGGTCCTCGACCGGCAGGGCGGTCCCAACTGGTTTGGCAACTGGTGCGTGGCGCCGGTGATCGTGGATCCCGAAGCCGATGAGGTGTACTTCACTCCCCTCTACCACACCATGGCGCACTTCAGCAAGTACATCCGCCCCGGGGCCCAAAGGATCGGCTTCGACCTCGCTGATGAGGAACTGATGGCCACTGCCGTCCAGAATCCGGACGGCTCTCTGGCGGTGGTGGTGCTCAACCAGACCACCCGCGGGCGAAGCCTGACGGTGTCACTGGGAAAACAAACCACCCATCTTCAGATCAGCCCACAGGCCATACAGACCATCGTTTTTTCCAAGCGCTGACGCTGACTTTTTCAAGGACTCATATTCAGGTTAAAACCCAAGACGTATGTCGCAACAAACTACTACTGCCGCACAAGACAGGGTACCCTTGGTGCAAAAGGCCGCCTTCGGGGCGGGACACCTGGTCAACAACCTCCTGCCAGGGGCCTTGGGGATTTTTATGTTCTTCCTGCTTACCGCCTTTGGGATGGATCCTTTCCTGGCGGGGCTATTGGGAGGGATTCCCCGTATTTTTGATGCCATCACCGATCCGATCATGGGCTTTATTTCCGATAATACCCGGTCAAAGTGGGGAAGACGGAGGCCGTACATTTTTGTTGGAGCCATCCTGAGCGGGGTACTGTTTGCGGTGCTGTGGCAGCTCGATGCCGAAAATGGCTCTACCTACAACTTCTGGTATTTTCTGATTTTTTCGCTGATCTACCTGGTGGGGAATACCGTATTCTCCACGCCGCTCATCGGGCTGGGCTACGAAATGACCTCGGACTACAACGAGCGGACGCGCCTGATGGCTTTCTCCCAAACGCTGGGGCAGGTAGCCTGGATGATTGTGCCCTGGTTCTGGGTGTTGATTGCGGATCCGGATCTGTTTGAATCTCAGGCTGTGGGGGTGCGGCGGCTCTCGCTCATCGTCGGGGGCGTGTGCGTCGTACTGGGCGTCCTGCCGGCAATCTTTTGCCGGGGCATGGATGCCTCCTACATGGGCAACCGGAAAGAGATCTCTCTCAAAACAGTCTTCTCCAACCTGAAAGATCTATTTGCCGGCATCCTGCAAGTGGCGAAAAATAAGCCCTTTGTCAAGCTGTGTGGGGCCACCTTCTTGGTTTTCAATGGCTTTCAGATGGTGGCTTCCTTCAGCTTTTTCATCATTGTCTTCTACATGTTTAAGGGAGACTACGGGATGGCCGGCAATTGGCCAGCCTGGTTCTCCACGGTCAGCGCCATCGTGACGGCCTTTTTGGTGATCCCCATCATCTCCTGGATGGCCAATAAAGTGGGCAAGCGCAAGGCCTTTATCATTTCCACGGCCATCTCCATCGCCGGGTACGGGCTCAAGTGGTGGAGTTTCAATCCCGACAATCCCTATCTGCTCTTCATGCCGATCCCGCTGATGGCCTTTGGCATCGGGGGCTTGTTTACCCTCATGATGAGTATGACCGCCGATGTGTGTGACCTGGATGAGTTGCAGAACGGCATGCCACGCAAGGAGGGCACCTTTGGGGCGATCTACTGGTGGATGGTGAAGCTGGGACAAGCCCTGGCCCTGGTGCTCGGTGGAGCCGTGCTGAAGTTTGTGGGCTTTGACCAGTCCCTGGCCCAGCAAACGGCCGAAACGATGACCAACCTGCGTATCGCCGATATCGTGATTCCCTCCCTCACGGCCGCCCTGGCCATCTGGGTGATGTGGACCTACAGTCTGACCGAAGAGAAGGCCCGGGAAATCAAGACGGAGCTGGAGGCTCGCCGGGGAAAACTCTAAAGGGAAACATGCAAGCATTCCTGCTGAACCATTAAACCAGAACATCATGTCGGTTGAAATCATCCTCTCAATCATAGGCGCCGCTCTGATTCTCGTCGCCCTTTTTGTGGGACCCAAATGGAAGGTCCCTTCAGGAATCCTCGGCCTGGTCCTGCTCATGTATGGGGCCTATTCGGTCGGGACGGTCACCATGCCAGGCCAAATCGAGCAAGTGGCCCAGGGTAACAAACTGGAAGTAACCTATCCCGTGGAGCGCATTCAGATCATCTCGCCGCTCGCGGGCGACTCGGTCGAATGCCGCATCCTGACCATGGGCGTCTATCCCGATGCCCATGACAAGGACATCTGGGTGCTGCTCAAACCCTCTGATAACAAGTACTACCCCCAATCGGATCATACCAACACCTCCTTCAAGCGCAATGGCGAATGGCAGGTCATCACCCGCTTTGGCGGGGACGAGGGCGAGCGCTATGACATCATCGTCTACGAGACGGATGCCGAGGCCTCCCAATTTTTCATTGGCACCATCGAAAGTTGGAAAGAAGCCTTATCTTATCCGGGTCTACAGCTAGAGGAGCTGCCGGCAGGGGCACGTGAGGTAGACCGGATTACTGTCTTCTTGCAAGAAAACTGCCGGGGAGTCTTCTAGATATGGGTGCTGAGCACCCTTGCCCCTGGGCGGAAAAAGGCTCAATATGGAGCCATAGCACTTATTTTTGAAGAATGAGCACTACTACTACGCACAAAGTCCCGTTTGGGCAAAAGGTCGCTTTCGGGGTCGGAATGCTGGCCAACCAGATGTTTCCGGCCTCTCTCGGAATCTTTATGGTGGTCCTGGTCCAGAATCTGGGCTTTCCCGGCTGGATGTGGGGTACGGTGTATTTCCTGCCCCGGGTGCTGGACGCCGTCACGGACCCCATCATGGGCTTTATCTCTGATAATACGAAATCTGTCTGGGGAAGAAGAAGGCAGTATGTCCTCCTTGGGGCGTTAGTCATGGGGGTTTCCTTCTCCGTGATGTGGCAATTGTATGGGGAGAACAGTGTCAACTACAACTTCACCTACTTCCTGATTGGTTCCTTTGCCTTCTACATCGGGCTGACCATATTTAGTGTGCCCTATGTAGCCATCGGCTACGAGATGAGTGAGGACTTTCACGAGCGCACCCAGATCATGGCCATCGCCCAGTGGATCGGGCAGTGGGCCTGGGTTATCGCCCCCTGGTTCTGGGTGATCATGTATGAGCCCAGCTGGTTTCCCAGCCCGGAGGCGGCCACCCGCGAACTCGCGGTGTGGGTAGGGGTGATCTTCGCGATCTGTGCGATGGTCCCGGCGATCTTCATTCCTAGCAAGTCGACCCTGCACGAAGATTATTCACCCCTCTCCTTCAGCGCCATTGGAGATAGCCTGGCACAGATATTACGAGGCTTTAAGGAAGCCTTTTCTTCGCGGCCTTTTCGCAAGCTTTGCATCTCGACCTTCTTCATCTTTAATGCCTTCAACACGGTCGCCGGCTTTGTGTTCTTTATTGTGGTGTGGCACCTGTTCAAGGGCGATGCCGGCGCGGCCGGCTACTGGACACCCTTGTTTGGGAGTGTGGGGGCCCTCGTGACGACCTTCATCGTCATCCCCATCGTGGCTGCCATGTCCCGGAAGATGGGCAAGAAAAACGCCTTCATGGTCGCGCAAAGTATTGCCCTGGTGGGCTACGCCTCTTTGTGGTTCCTCTTTGTTCCGGGCAAGCCCTGGCTGTTTCTGTTTTCGCTGCCCTTCCACTCCTTTGGGATTGGGAGCCTTTTTGTCCTGATGATGTCCATGACGGCTGACGTCATCGACCTGGATGAACTGAACCACGGCAAGCGCCGGGAAGGCGTATTTGGGGCCATCTACTGGTACATGGTGAAGTTTGGCTTTGCCATCGCCGGCGGCCTGAGCGGATTGATTCTGACTGTGGTAGGCTTTGATGGAAACGCCGCCGTGCAGCCCGAGGGCGCCGTGGACGGCTTGCGGCTATTCTTCTCGGGCTTGCCCATGTTTGGCACCATCGTCGCGATGTATATCATGCATGACTATGATGTGGATGAAGAGCGGGCCAATGAAATCCGCGCCGAACTAGAACGGCGCAAGCGGCCCGTACCGACCGCTTCTTCTGGCTATCCCGCCGGTAAGCTCCGGCAACGCGCCTCAGGTGGGCTGGCGACGGTTTCCTCCCTGAACCTTGCCACCAAGAGCCCGGAGGAGCTCCAGGCTCTGTTTATACGGACCCTCAATGAGGGTATCCATGGCCTGTGCTTCAGTCCCTACGTGGAAGGCCAGGCCACCGGCTCTATCCTCTCCGCCGAGCAGATTCAGCGCCGAATGGCGGTCATCATGCCCTATACCCGGCACATCCGCTCTTTCTCCTGTACCGAGGGCAATGAGCTCATTCCGCAGATTGCCCGGGAAAAGGGCCTCAAGACCATGGTCGGGGCCTGGCTGAGTCCCGACAAAGCGCGCAACGAAAAAGAAATCCAGTCCTTGGTCCAGCTGGCCCGGGAAGGCCTGGTCGATGTGGCCACCGTCGGGAATGAGGTGCTGATGCGGCAGGAACTCTCCCTTCAGGAGGTGATCGAATACGTGAGCCGGGTCAGGGCCCAGCTCCCCAGCCATATCCCCGTCGGCTATGTCGATGCCTACTACCAGTTTCTGGATCATCCCGAGCTGATCCTGGCCTCTGATGTGGTCCTGATCAACTGCTACCCCTTCTGGGAAGGGGCCGATCAGGCCCATGCCGTAGCCTACCTCGACCAGATGTACCAGCTCACCCGGCAGGCTGCCGGTGGCAAGCAAGTGATCGTCGCCGAGACCGGCTGGCCCAGCAGTGGACAGACCGTCGGCGGGGCTCAGCCTTCTATGGAAAATGCCCTGAAGTACTTTGTAGAAGCCCAGCATTGGGCTCAGGATCAAGGGGTGTCGCTCTATTATTTCTCCTCCTTTGACGAATCCTGGAAGGTAACCCAAGAGGGCGAAGTAGGCGCCCGCTGGGGCCTGTGGGACAAAAACGAATTGCTCAAATACGGTTCTCTTTCTAAAATATAATCCAACTATTTATGTCTAGCCGTCAATATCAAAACCTTTTTCTGGCTGGTCCTGATTACACCGGCCACAGCCTCGACGATCTCAAGGCCCGCCACCACCAGGCCTTGCTCAATGGCATGCATGGTCTGTGCTTCAGCGCCTATGTCGAAGGCCAGGGACCGGGCTTTATCCTGCCCTACGATCAGGTGCGCCGGCGTATGGAGGTCATCAGCCCCTTTTGCCGCTGGGTGCGGTCCTTTTCCTGCATCGAGGGAAATGAGCTCATTCCGAAGGTGGCCCATGAGCTGGGCCTCAAGACCCTGGTCGGAGCCTGGCTGGGCAAGGATGAGGAGAAAAATGAACAGGAGATCGAGGGCCTGATCGAACTGGCCAAAGCAGGCTATGTAGACGTAGCTGCGGTAGGCAATGAGGTGCTCTACCGCAAGGACCTCACCAAGGAACAATTGCTGGCCTATATGCGGCGGGTCAAAGAAGCCCTGCCCGACATTCCCGTGGGCTATGTGGATGCCTACTATGAGTTCTCCCGCCATCCGGATATCGTGGCGCACTCAGACGTGGTTCTGGCCAACTGCTACCCCTTCTGGGAGGGCTGCCAGATAGAATACTCGCTGATGTACATGAAGCAGATGTACTACCAGGCCAAAGCCGCCGCCGGCGACAAGCCCGTGATCATCACCGAAACCGGCTGGCCCAGCCAGGGACAAGCCCTGGGCGGTGCGGTCCCCTCTACCGAAAACGCCATCAAGTACTTCCTCAATACCCAGCAATGGAGCCGGGAGGAGAACATCGAGATCTTCTACTTCTCGTCCTTTGATGAGTCCTGGAAAGTAGGGGCCGAAGGAGATGTAGGGGCCTACTGGGGGATCTGGGACAAGGACGAACAATTGAAATTTGTGTAAGTTTTTACGTGTGAAATGAGAGCCTTCGCTTTATGTATTGGCCTTATCACACTATGGGTAAATCTCCTGCTCGGTCAGAAATTTCCGGAAAAGGGATTGCCTCCGCTCAATAATTATGCACCCATTGAATACGCCCAGGCCGGTAAGGTCTGGGCCATTCAATCGGCTCCCAATGGTCTGGTGTACTTTGCCGCCGACAAGGGCTTACTAGAGTTTGACGGCCTCAATTGGCGTCGGCGCCCCGGCAGCAAGGGATTTACGCGGTCACTCCTGGTGGTCAACGATTCGGTCATCTACACCGGGGCAGACAAGGACTTTGGCGTCTGGCGACGTACGGGCCTCGGGGACTTTCAGTACGCGTCTCTTTACCCCTTTCGGGAAAGCGCCAAGGGCTTGAATGAAGAGTTCTGGGGCGTCTATTCCCTCGAAAGGGAGATCGTGTTTGTCTCTTTTGACAATATCTATGTGCTCAAGGGGGGGCAATTGACCAAGATTGCCGCGCCCTCCCGCTTCTCCAAGAGTTTTCAGGTGGATGGAGCCATCTACCTGGCCGACGAAAAGACAGGTTTGTGCCACTTTGATGGCCTCAGCCTGAATCAGGTCTTTGGCTATCCCGATCCTCAGCCTTGGCAAATCATGGGGGTAGACCAGACCGAAGATGGACTGCTCATCCTCACCCGCAGCCGTGGGCTATGGCGCTACCAGGAGGCCAGGCTCCAGCCGGTTCCGTGGCTCGTGAGCCAGTACCTGCAGCGTGATCAGGTGTTTAGTTTTGCGCCCATAGAGCAAGACCACTATGCCATTGGCACCATCCTCAACGGGGTGTACATCACCGACCGCCAGGGGCAGATCATTCAGCACCTCAATAAGCCCAAAGGCTTACTCAACAACACCATCCTGAGCTTACACTACAGCCCCCAGGGCAGCCTGTGGCTGGGGATGGATTTTGGGGTAGCCAAAGTCTTCTTGTCCAGCCAGATCGCCTACATCCTGGACCATCAGGGTGAGTTTGGGACGGGGCAGACCGCCCTGCTGGACCAGCGTGATTTTTATCTGGGGACCAATCAGGGGCTATACTTTGCCAACTGGGATAGCCTGAAAAACAATGCCTCGGGCATTTCTTTTTCCCTCATCCCAGGGTCTGCCGGCCAGGTATGGGCACTCCAGGATATCCGCGGTGACATCTGGTGCGGGCATGACCGGGGACTGTTTCGCGTTTCGCGAAGGGGTCTGATTCCCATATACACCGAAGAAGGCGTGCTGGCGATGACCCCCCTGGACGATCAGCATCTGGTGGCGGGTACCTATAATGGCCTTTCCTTGTTCCAGCTTAAGGGGGGGCGGTGGACCTTCGAGCGCAAGATTGCGCCCGTGCAGGGGGCATGCAATCAGGTCATCGCCGATGGCGAGGATTTGCTTTGGATCAACGTCCCAAACTTTGGCCTCATCAAGGCCAGCATGAGCCCCGATTTTCGCATCGAAGCCCAGCGGATATATCTCGACCGCGTATTCGAAGGGGAAAACCCCTGGATCAGCCTCGACAGCACGGGCCTGCATGTACGCACCAGCCAGCAGGCCTATGTCTACGACGCTAGCCAGGACAGCTTCCTGCGGGCTGACTCGCTTCCCGGCCTCAAGGCGATTGTCAATCGCCTGCCCTTTATATGGGAGGGGCTCCCCATCAGCGATACTTTTCAGTTCTTTCCGGTCTACAATGGGTTTGCGCTCTATAACCAGGCCTCTCAGGCATCTTCCCCCCCACCTGCCAGCCTGGTGGTCCGCAGCTTGACGGCCTTTAACAATGATACCACGGAGTCCTTTGACCCGCCTGCTGCGATCCCCTATCACCTGAACAACATCCGGGTGCAGTATCTGGTCCCGCATCAGGCCGATATGCGCTACCGACACCGTCTGGTCAATTTCCAGGACAAGTGGAGCGAATGGTCCTCCCAGCAGCACCTGGACTTCATTAACCTGCCAGAAGGAGACTATCAGTTGCTGATCGAAGCTCAGAGCCCTGCGGGTGTCTTGCGGGCACAGCCGCTACAGATAAGCATTCTCCCGCCCTGGTATCGCCAGTGGTATACCTATCTGGGGTTTGTGCTGCTCGCCCTTGCCTTGTACGGTCTCATGCGCTGGCGCCATCAGCGTAAGCTGGAGCGAATGGAGGCCCGGCTACAGGCCAGCGAACGACAGGCTCGGGCCAAGCAAGCTGAAGCGGATCAGCAGGCCAAGATGCTCCAGAATCAGGAGCGCCTGGAGTCTGAGATCGTCGATCTCAAAAAGCGGCTGCGGGCCAAGACCATTGAATTGGCCAAAAAGGGTAAGGAAAACGAAGACAAAAACCGCTTGCTGCAAACCCTCAGGGATACCATCGCCGACATCGAAAAACGGTCTTCGGTGTCCAACCGCCACTGGGCGGAAATGAGCCGCTTGCTGGATAACCAGACCCGCAACGAGGACAATACCTTTGAAGTACAGATCGACGAGCTCAATCAGGATTTTCTACGCCGGCTCAAGGCCAGGTATCCAGCCCTGACGACCTATGATCTGCGGCTGGCCATTTATCTCAAGATGGGCCTCAGCTCCCGCGAAATCGCCGAGCTCCTCAATGTGCTACCTTCCAGCGTCAATGTAAGCCGCTCCCGGCTCCGCCGAAAGCTCAACCTGGATGCCGACCAGGATTTGTATGAGTTTCTGATTGAGGTGTGAACCCCTCGTAGTGGGGATTGCCGGGGGCACAGGCCCAATGATATCCACTCAGACCGAAGGCTGGAGCTGCGCCAGCTTGGCCTTGAGCCAGCCCTTCTCGATTAGGGCCTCCGCTGCCTCAATCTCGTTTGCCAGGCCATCCAGGCTGGATTGGCGCCCCAGCTTGACCATGAATAGCGCGCGGGCAAAGCGGACGAAATTGAGGTAGGCCTGCTTGCGGCGCTGTGGCAGCTTCGCCTGTCGGCGCACAAAGGTGCGGAAGGTCGTGGCCAGAGATAGGAGCGCCTCAATCTCGTTGCATTCGTAGTATATCTTGACCTGCAGCATCTTGTAGCTGATCTGGTAAAACGGATCCAGAAACTCCACCTGCTGCAGGTGGCGCAGTGCCTCGCGGTAGCGCCCCTGATGGCTGCGGAGATTGGCCAGGTTGTAATGCCGTACGCCTGCCTGGGTCTGTTCGGGCAGGTCGATGCGGTTGTCCTCGATAAACTGTTCGGTCCAGCTGTACTCTCCCAGGCGCAAGGCCAGGGTCACGATGTTTTTGTAGTTGTGTACACTCAGCAAACCGCCGGTTTGCAAGAGGCCCTGCGCCAACATCTCGCGGTAGAGGTCGAGCATCTCCCGCAGGTAGCTTTCCTGCCCACGCTGATACAGGGCATTGGCAACGTTGATGGCAGAGAGGTACAGGTTGATGCGCAGCTCGCGGGCCAACCGGTGGCCCGACGCTTGCAGGATGTCACGCAATCGTCGATACGCCGGGGTGGGGTCTGCCTGGGTCATGGCCAGGTAGGCCTGATAGCAAGCCCGGATCAGTGGAGGCTGTTGCTCGTAGGTCTCAGCGACTTGGTGGAGCACCAGATCGGCCAGGGGCAAGGTTTCTGGCGACGCATTGGTGAGGCCCTGCCGGCTGGCCGCCCCCATCATGAGCAACAGTTTCTCGGCGAGGTAGTGGGTATCCAGAGCCAAGTTGGCTCCTTGCAGGCTGTCCCAAAGCAGGCGCGGAGAGTGTTGCGCGGCATATTCCAGCTTCAGCCCCTCCAGCCAGTAACGCCGCAGATAATGATCCGCGTCTTCGGTTTCGATCTCAGTCAGGCGCTTGTCCGCCTGTCGCAGTTGTCGCTCAAACACTCGCTCAGCACCCGTACTGCGCAGGGCCTTCAGGCCCTGATAGGTCTTCATCCAGTGGTCCTGCTCCAAGGACTCCTGGGCCAGAAAGTCCAGCAACAAGCGCAGCAGATATTTGCGCAAGGTCCGCATCTGCACGTCGCTGTATGGCTCGCCGGGATACAAATGGGAAAAGGCCGCCTCGGCGGTGGGTGCCTCTTCCAGTCCCTGAGCGTGGATTAACTCCCAAAACCGGATGGTATCCTGGTGCTGATGAACCCAGGGTGAATGTACCCAGCGATCAAACCGTCGCCATTCGCTGGTGTCCAGTGTCTCCAGAAGGGAAAATAGACGGGTGTGTTGCATAAGGAAACAGCTCTCGAAAAAAACACAAGGAGCAAGGGAGATGCGTGAATTGGCTGCTAAAAATAGTGTTTTTTGCCCTGGTTGCCTAAATGTGTATCTCACAAATAACCAAACTTGATCGCGTGGCTGGCGCGGGAATACGTTATATTTGAATCCAATTAATCCGGGTCAGGGGTTGAGTCACCCCTCCCGGGGCCTGGCTCACCTCTGCCCCGTCCCGACCCATTCAAGCCTTTCACCATGATACGCCTTACTTTTTTTGTATGCCTTTTGGGCTTCATCCATACCCTGCACAGCCAATCTGGCTGGCTGGTGCGCTATGCCCCCGGGCATAGCCGTGGCAGCCTGCCTGCCCTGTCTTCCCATCTTCAGGAAGCCCCTCTCTACCCGGGCAGTGTCTGGCAGCGCTGGGACCTGGGCGAAGCACCCGACGCTGCCCTCCTGGCCCGCTTGCAGGGCCATCCTGCGATCCTCGCCCTGGAGCAGGAAGTCCGTTTTCGCACCCAATCTCTGCCCGATGACCCGGGCTTTGCCGAGCAGTGGGCCCTGCACAACACCGGCCAAACCGGCGGCCCCGCCGGGGTAGACTTGCGGGCCACCGACGCCTGGAGTTTTGGTACCGGCAGCGCCGAGGTGACGGTAGCTGTCATTGATGCAGGCATCGACTGGCGCCATCCCGACCTGGCCGAAAATATCTGGCAAAACCTGGGTGAAGACGCTGACGGGGACGGTAGCGTCCTTGTTTGGGACGGCAACACCTGGATATTTGATCCCGATGACGAAAATGGCCTCGACGACGATGGCAATGGTTATACCGATGACTTTATCGGCTGGGACTTTGTCAACGATGACAACGACCCCAGCGATGACCACTTCTTTGGGCATGGCACCCATGTAGCCGGGATTATCGCCGCCCGTGGCAACAATGGCATCGGCATCAGCGGCGTCAGCTGGCGCAGCCAACTCATGCCCCTAAAGTTCCTGGACGCCAATGGGGGTGGCTTTACCGGCGATGCCATCGCCGCACTGCAATACGCCCGGCAGATGGGGGCTGACCTCAGCAACCATAGCTGGGGCGGCGGCCTCTATAGCCAGGCCCTGCGCGATGAACTCCTGCTTGCCCAGCAGGCAGGCCTGCTATGCGTGGCAGCCGCGGGCAACAATTTTGGCAACGACAACGACGAAGCCCCTCTTTATCCAGCGAGCTATGCCCTCGACAATGTGATCGCCGTGACGGCCAGCGACCCGGTCGATAGCCTGGCCCCTTTTGCGAACCGGGGCTTCAACAGCGTAGACCTCTGCGCGCCTGGCTATGGCATTTACAGCACACTGCCCGGCGGGGATTACGGTTTTCTTAACGGTACCAGCATGGCCGCCCCCTTTGTGACGGGGGCTCTGGCTTTGCTCCGGAGTCAGCAGCCGGGCCTGACTCAGGCCCAGCTGCGCCAGCGCCTGCTGCGCAGTGTGCGACCCCTGCCGGGCCTGCACGGCACCTGTGCCACCGAGGGGCGGCTGGACCTGCTAGCCCTGGTACAGCAGCCGGTACTGTTTCAGCAGTCCCTCCCTGGCGAGGTGAACGGCGGTGCGACCCTTCGCAACGGAGACCTGCTCGCCGCCGGTGAGCAACAGGGCAGCCTCTGGGCGGCGCGGCTGCGCTCCGATGGCCAGGTCGCCTGGACCCGCCGCGACCAGGCCGGCCGCTGGGCTGCGGCCGCCGCTGCCCCCGCAGGCGGCGGCCTGCTCGGTGGCCAGGCCAATGGCCAGCCCCTGCTGACTCGCCTCGACAGCCTGGGGGCTCCCCTCTGGACCCTGACCCTCGACTGGGGCGGCCCGGCCGGCCTCACCCA
>RFHL01000843.1 GCA_003696875.1 Bacteroidota bacterium
CTACCACAACAGCATCGCCGCCGCCCAGAGCCCCCTTCCTGCCGGTAGCGGCAGCACGGCCGTGACCGCCACCCTCAGTGGCCTGACCACCGGACAGGCCTACTACTACGTCGTGGAGGCGACCAACTCGGCCGGCACCACCACCGGGTCCGAGGAGAGCTTTACGCCGGTGGCGGGGCCTAGCTGCTTCGCGTTTCAAGGCTTCGAAGGTACGCCCGGTGATAACTGGACGATCAGCAACGGCGCGGCGAATATCTCGTCAGTTGCAGGGGCCGGGGATACACCGTCTAACCAGCGTATCCGGACAGGCAACTTTTCCTGGCTGGTAAATAACGGTACTGGGACCCTGGACCTCGCGCCCTTCTCCGTTTCGGGCATCACCAATGTAACCGTGACGGTGCGGCTCTCAAGCACCTCTGGTACTACTGGGAATGGGGCAGATGGCGGTGATTTCGTGCGGGTGTTTGCTGACCTGGACGGAGGTGGATTCCCCGCTACGGCTGATGTGGCGCTTGAAGGGTTTTCTAACGCCCGTTATGGCTATGATGCGACCCTGACCGCCAGTACCACGGCGGGGACCCCCATTTCTGTGGCCGCACCTCAAGGTGGTACCAGTACCAATAACTACGCTACCATCGAAATCAATATTCCTGATGGCACGAGTACGGTAGGCTTGAGGGTGACAGCATTGAACAGTGATGGAAACGAGTTCTGGAATATCGATGATATCGAGCTTTGCGGGGTGATTGCCTCCGGTCCCTGCGTCGCCCCCACCGCCCAGCCCACCGCGCTTACCCTGACCCCGGTCGGCACGGACCAGCTCGACGGCGGCTTCACTGCCGCGGGCGATGCCGATTCTTACCTGATCATCCGCTCGCTCGACGGTACCCTCGACAGCAGCCCCGTGGACGGCACCAGCTACAGCGCCGGGCAGGCCCTCACGGGCGACGACGTGGTGGAAGGGTTTATCACCGGCACCACCTTCTCGGCCACCGGCCTGAGCAGCGGTACCCAGTACCACTACTTCATCATCGCCGCCAACTCCATCGGCTGTACCGGCGGGCCGGTCTACTACCTTACCAGCCCCCTTACCGGCAGCGCCTTTACCAATCCCGAGGGCGTCGCCTCCGGCGATATCGATGTCCTCTGTACCTCGCCTACCGAGATGACGGTGACCTGGACCGGTCCGACCAGTGCCTTCGATGGCTACCTCCTCGTGGGGCGGCAGGGCGCTAGCCCCAGCGCCGTCAATATCCTGGACCCGCAGACGGCTACCGCCAGCACGGTGTTCGGCGCGGAGGAGTATGTTATGATCACCGAAAGCAGCCTGCTCTACATCGGCACCGCTACCTCGGCCACCATCACCGGCCTCACGCCGGGCCTGAGCTATACCTTCCAGATCTACACCTATGTGGCTTCCCAGTTCTCGGATGAGGGGAACAGTGGGCCTACGACCTCCGCTACAGCCGAGGTTCGGGAAGTGAGCGGGTTCTCTGGAGTACCCGTAAACCAAGGGGCAAACCTGAGCTGGGCTAATCTCCCTGCTGGGTGCTTTGATGAAGTCCTGATTGTGGCCAGTACGGCCAGTGTGACGGCTACCCCCACGGGTGACGGTAGTGCATACACGGCCGATGCAGCCTTTGGTAGCGGCACGGCCATCGTGCCAGGTGAGTTTGTCGTCTATCAGGGTACCGGCACCACCACTGCGGTGAGCGGCCTGACCAATGGTACACCCTATTTCTTCAAGGCCTTTGTACGAGTGGGGAACTTTTGGAGCGCGGGCGTGGAGATTTCGGTAGTCCCCAATGATGTCACCATTTTTGCTCCGGGTGATTTCATGATCGTCGCGGTCAATACTACGGCTTTGCCGTCCGGCGGCACAGACGAGGTATGCTTCATTGCTTTTCAAGACATCACGCCTGGCACCATTTTCGAGATCACCGACAATGGCTATGAGCGGGTGACGGCGGGGCTGTGGGGCGACACCGAGGGGGTTATCCGCTTCGAGCGCGATGCTACTGCCTCCACCGTACCTGCGGGCACCCCGATCTGTCTGCTTGGGGCAGGGAATACCGCTGGCGATTTCGAGGTATATGTTGATGGCACCCTCGATGCCGATTGGATTATTAGCTCGCTCAATGGCATTGCCCAGTTCAACCTGAACGCTTCCGATCAGGTGTGGTTCCTGCAAGGCGGTAACTGGGTCAACCCGGGAGGTTCGCATGATGCTACCTACACTGGGGAGGTGCTCTATGGCTGGACTGGTACGGGTTGGGAAGCCGCTCCTGGCTACGCCAGCACCTCCGGCTCTACCCTCTTCCCCGGCTTGGACTGCTTTGTAGCAGACTTGCAGAGTATTCCCAACTTTGATAAGGCCAAGTTCACCAATCCTACGCCTGCTACGCTCAACTCGCAGCGAGCCTGGCTCACTGCGGCGAAAGACCCAGCTAACTGGACCGGCAGTGTTGACAATGCCACCTACAATGCACTCACCCCGGATTATCGGGGTACCTCCAATGTCTTTGCCATTACCGCTGGCGGCCTCAGCGGCAGCGACTGGATCGGCGATGCTAATGACAACTGGTTCGATTGTGGCAACTGGAGTGCGCTCTTAGTCCCCGAACAAGGAGATGCTGTTACTATTTTGACCACCAGTACCAATACGGCCCGCATCGATGGGACAGCGCCTTTTGCTAGCCGCTACGCGGGTATAGCCTTGGCAGGCAGCCTCGTTATCCAAACGGGGCAGGAAGTCCGTATGGAAACCGACGATGCTTACCTGCGTGTTGCCGGGGATCTGACGATCGAGACCGGCGCAGCGCTCATCGCTGACAATGGGGCTGGGAACACCGCTACGATCGAAGTAGGGGGCCTGTGGGTGGATAATGAGCCCACCGGGGGTTTCGATGCCGGCACCGGGAGTACCGTCATTTTCAACGGGAGCGCGCTCCAAGGTATCTCAGCCGTGAGCAGCATAGCGGAATTTGCCAACATTGAATTGGATAACCCTAATGGCCTTGACCTGGGCGTTCCGGTAGGGGTCATCGGCGACTTCAATTTCGTGAACGGCTTGGTACAAACCACCTCTTCGCTCCTCCTCTCCTTCCGCGACAACGCCACCGCTACCGGGGCCTCCGACGCCAGCCATGTCAATGGCCCGGTGGAGAAAGCCGGCGATGAAGCCTTTGTGTTCCCCGTCGGCAAGGGAGGGCAGTACCGGCCCATCGAGATGTCGGCCCCGGCCCTGACCACCGATACGTATCGGGCTGAGTACTTCGCTGGTAACGGGCAGGCCGTCTTCGGGACGGCCAAGGAAGTTGGGATTGGTTTTGTGTCTCCGCTGGAGTACTGGCAGTTTGACGAAATCAGCGTAGCCCCGGCCACGGCCGTGGCCCTGACCCTGAATTGGAATGCCACTAGCAATATAGACCCCGCCGATGTTTTTGCCGTGCGCTGGGATGGCAGCCAGTGGACCCAGGTAGGTGGCGCGGGCGCCGCCGGGGGCATCACCGGTAGCCCTTTCTCCGGTACGGTTACCAGTGCCGCCGAGACCGACTTCAGCCCGGTCACCTTCGGTTCCAATGGCACCAGTTTTCCCGTGGAATTGCTTGACCTCCAGGCCAGCCTGAACGCGGGGGCCGTGACCCTCGACTGGCTGACGGCCAGTGAGCGCAACAGCAGCCACTTTGTGGTGGAGCGCAGTGCCGACC